>DAOOVW010000009.1 GCA_035370465.1 bacterium
TATTTTTGAGGAAACTACTCTCTTTCAAAGAGATTATTTTTGAGGAATGCCGTGGGAAATTAAATGATAAAACACTAAATAATTCAAAATTTATATTAGAAAAATCTATTCCACCAAAATATATAGGAATTTACATCTTTGAAGGAATATAAACACAATTACTTTTAAGGATATTAGAAATTAGAAGTATCACTTATAATTTGCTGTGTTTTGAATACCAAAGTTAACTAAATCAATCATTTAAGTAATATATTTTCAATAAAACAATTTTTAAAGAAAGCCCAAAATTTGATTTTTGTATGATGCGAACTATAATACAAAAATATATTAAGGAGGCAAATTTTATGGAAAAATTACAATTATGGGAAGACGAAGTAAAAAAATTGCAGAATAATATTGAAGCACAAATGTCTCTTACCCATTGGAAATTTAAGCAGGGAATAGTAAAAAATGGAGAATCTTTAGAATTAGATGATACTGATTGGGAAGATAAAACAACTACTACATGGTCATTAAAAGAAGGTCCGGCGTATTTTAGAACATACCTGACAGTTCCTAAGAAAATTGAGGGAATAGATATAGAAAACAGTGATATTGATATTACTTTTTGTTTCCCTAGTGGAGTGGAAATGTTTATAGATGGGAAGAAAGTATATACTCATAAGTTCTGGGCTGATAAAATAGGCACTCCCATACCTCTTATACAAAAGGCAAAAGCAGGGGATAAGATGCTAATTGTATTTAAAACACCTGCGGGAGATGGATTAGGATACTTCTGGGCAAAAATTAGTATAAGTAAAATAGAAACTACTCTTTTTGAGATTAACTCAATTCTTTATCAACTTAAGTTTGCTCTTGCACTTGCTGGTGAAAAAAAATCATTGAAGAAGTATGTAGAAAAAGCAATAAATATAATCAATCTTGATGATATTACACAAAGGCATTGGGAGAATGTTTTATGTGATATAAAAGAAGCAGAAAAAATACTTGAGATATTCAGAAATGATGCAAAAAAATTCTGTATCCACCTTATAGGTCATGCACATATTGATATAAACTGGCTCTGGACATATGAAGATACAATAAATACCTGTCTGCGAGATTTTGAAACAGTAACCAAACTTATGGAGAAATATCCTGATTTAACATTTTCACAGAGTCAAGCACATATATATAAAATAGTAGAAGAACATAACAATGAACTTTTTAATAAAGTGAAAAGTAGAATAAAAGAAGGTAGGTGGGAACTTACAGCATCTTCATGGGTTGAAAGTGACCTCAATATGATTGATGGAGAAAGTATTATTAGGCATATTCTTTATTCAACTAAATATTCATTGGAAAAGTTGAATACAAAAACAAAAATTTTCTGGTCTCCTGATACATTTGGACATCCGATAACAATTCCTTCAATACTAGCATCAGCAGGTATGAAATACTACTATTTTATGAGATGTGGGAAGGGATTTCCCCTTTTCAGATGGAAGGGTATAGATGGAAGTGAAGTAATTTCGTTCAATAGCATTTACAACAATTACATCTTACCAGAAAAGATAATGCCAAATTTTATAGAATATCTGAATAAATATAAACTCCATAATTTTCTTTTTGTTTATGGTATAGGAGACCATGGTGGAGGTCCCACAGAAAAAGATATAAAAAGAAAAAATATGATGGAAGAAAAACCTGTAATTCCAACACTTGTATTTTCTACAGCAGAAAAATATTTCAATGAAATTGAAAAATACAGAAATAAAATACCTATTTGTAAAGGTGAATTAAACACCGTCTATGAAGGATGCTATACCACACACAGTGATATAAAAAAGAACAACAGAGAATGTGAAACACTTATGCACACTATTGAAACACTTTCAGCAATAACAGGGATAGATAATGAAAAAGAAAAGAAAATAGAGGAGATGTGGCAATCAATTCTTTTTAATCAATTCCACGATATCCTTGATGGTTCAGCCATACACTCTTCATATGAATATTCATCAAAATTGGCAGAAGGAGTAAAAAAGAACGGAGAAATACTTATTAAAGAGATGATGGATAATTTATCTTATAAAAAAAGTAAAGATAAAATTATTGTATTTAATCCATTAGGATGGAAAAGACGATTCATTATTCCAAAGGAAATAATAATTGATGAAATAGATGGTTATGGTTATAAAACAATTTTATCCAAAAACAAAATGCAATGTCAATCAAAAGTGATAAAAAAAATAAATAATGATTATGAAACTGAATTTTATAGAATTAAAATAGACCATACCACAGGTCTTATCAGAACCCTTTATGATAAAAAGAATAAATGTAATGTTCTTGTACCTTTGTATCCCAAGTCAGATGATATTTCATGCTGGTTGGCAGAAAAGGCAGGCAATCTTATAAGTGTAAATTGGGAACAACCGCACTCTATGAGTGCTTGGAATATAGGAAACATATACCGCCAGGATTATTTACTTGATGCTGAAAGCATTGAAATTGAGGAATATCCGCTATATACAGTTATAAAAATAAAAAGAAAATATATGGAATCAGAAATATTACAAAAAATTATACTTTATAGCCAATTACCATTTATTGACTTTGAGAATGAAATAGAATGGAAACAAGAAGGGAATAATAAAGATGGTGTACCTATGCTTAGAGTAAGTTTTAATGTAAATATGGAACATCCAGAAGCATATTTTGAAGTGCCTTTTGGAGCAATAAAAAGACAGATAACATACCAGGAATATCCTGCATTAAGATGGGCAGCCCTTAAAGATAAGAATTACTGGGTTACACTTTTTAATAAAGATAAACATGGATATTACATAAATGGTAATAACTTATCTCTTACACTTTTGAGAAATCCATATGAACCGGATACAAAACCTGACAGTGGATTTCATCATATTTGTTATCGTCTACAATTTGGTAAATTAAATGCACTTGAAATAACAAAGTTAGCAATGGAATACAATACTCCTATTATAACAATATCTGGAGAAACAAAGTCAGAAGAATTCTATCCATTCTTAATAAGAGGGAATATTCTTCCCACTTCCTTTAAAAAAGCGATTGGTCGAGAGAGTTATATATTGAGAATGGTGGAAATGTTTGGGAAAGAACAGGATATTGAAATTAACTTTACAAGACCGGTGCGAAAGATATATATTTCCGATGCAATTGAAAATAGAATAAAACAGATAAAATGTAGTAAATATAATATAAAAATAACGGTCCACCCTTTTCAAATTTTGACGCTGGATATTGAGTTATAAAAATAACTTATATTATAAATACTTAGTTCCACAGGTTCCCTGTCGGCGTAGCCCGTGAGATTAAAGCAAGAGATAATGTTAATTTTTATTATGCTCTTGATATAAAAATGCTATCAATTGGCTATTTTAAATTTTAATGAATTTATTTGGTGCGGATTAGATACTGTTCTACAATACCCATTATATTCATTGTTACCCAGTATAGAAGGAGACCTGAAGAAAAATTATAAAAGAGAAAAAGAAACATAAGAGGCATCATAATAGTCAGTGCTTTTTGGGATGGGTCTGATGGAGTAAGTTTTTGTTGCCAGAAAGCAGTTAAAGTCATTAAAACAGGTAAGATGTTTAATGGGAAATGTCCTACCCTCAAAATTGTATCAGGAACTGAAAGGTCTTTTATCCATAACATAAATGGTGCACCTCTTAAAAAAATAGAATTCCTTAAAGCAATAAAAAAACCAATAAAAATAGGAAATTGTATAAGCATTGGAATACATCCACCAAACGGATTTATTTTGTATTCTCTATAAAGATTAAACATTTCTTTTTGCATTTTTTGAGGGTCATTTTTATATTTTTTCTGTAAATCCTGTAAATATGGTCTTAACTTTTGTATTTGTTTCATTGACCGCAAACTATTTCTTGTTAATGGGAAAAATACAATTTTAATTATTAAGGTAAGTAAAATAATTGCCCAGCCCCAATTGGGGATAATTTTGTGAATATTATATAAAGCGGCAAATAAAAACCTGCCCATTAGAACAAAAAAACCATTTCCAAAAATATTTTCCTTTACCTCTTTTGATGCAATGAAATAATCATATGGTCCTGCATAAAAATTGAATTTAAGTATTTTTTCTTCATTTTTTTCTATGGGTAATTTATTTACAATAAATCCAGCAGTAAAAATATTTTCTTCATTTGAAATAAAAGCATCCATTGGTTTTTCAGTTCTATAAAGCAGAAGGGCATATTCACTTTGAAGAGCAATAAAATTACAATTTTCAAATGTTTCTTTGCCTTTAACTTTTGTTATATTTCTTTTTATTATGTTGTTATTACTTCCAATGAGTAATTCAGTCCTTAAATATCTATTATAATTCTGGGATTTTTTTATTTCATTTTTATTAAGAGATAAAAGATTTATTATTAAGTCATCAACTTCCTGTTTTTCATTACTATTATTTTTGATTTTTATTTCAACTTCAAATGTATGTGAATTTGTTGGTATAGTTATGTCTTTCTCAATATATAATTTATCTATATTTGTCCAAAGGGTAATATTATTTTCTTTTTCTTCAATATTCCATAATTTTTCAATTGCTTCTAATTTACCTTGCTGAAATGTGAGAAATAAATAATTATTTTCAATTATAGGGAAATATTTTTCATCATCTCTATGGTATTTTTTAAGTCCTATAAGGTCAATAAAACCACCATTTTCATTTATTTTTATTATAAAATTATTATTCTCATAGGCACTTAATTTCTTCTCGATTTTCCCTATTTCACTTGGCAACTTTGTTTCTGTAATTTTCTCATTTTCTGATGTTTTTTCTTCGTTTGTAGTGTTTTCAATAATTTGTTGTTGTGTTTTAACAGGTTGTTTTTGAGAAGTAAATTTACCAAAGAAAATTATTATTAAAATTGATAATACAAAAGCAATAATTAGTCGTAGTTCGTCTTTCATTTTATCCATCTCTCAATTGGGTCATATCCACCTTCATTAAATGCATTACATCTTAAAATTCTTTTTATACCAATTAAAATACCTTTCCATCCACATTTTTCAATTGCCTGTATTGTGAATTCAGAACAATTAGGGTAAAATCTGCAATTTCTTCCTAAAAATGGAGATATTATAGTTTGATAAATCCTTATAAAAAAAATTAAAATTTTTCGCATTTTGCTATTTCTACCATTTTTTGAAGTTCTTTTTTTATTTCTTCTTTACTTTTATTATTTACAACTTCATGTCTCAAAACAAACAAAAAATCTCCACCCTTCAAATTTTTTCTCCAATATTCCCTTATAACTCGTTTTACATAATTTCTTTTAGTTGATTTCCCTATCTTTCCTGAAAAAATAAATCCAATTTTATAGTCATCACTCCCTTTAAAATATAAATCAAAAAACACCCCTTGTACTTTCTTTCCTTCTTTAATAATTTTGTATATTCTTTTTCGCATTAAGGAGTGAGTATTTTTCGCCCTTTTTTTCTTCTTCTGCTTATTACTTTTCTTCCATTTTTTGTTTGCATTTTTGCGCGAAATCCCATCTTTCTTTTTTTTCTTAATTTATGTGGTTTATATGTTATTGACATTTCTCCTCCTGAAAAATGTGTAATTTACCACTGTCATTTAATAGTAAGTAGAGAGAATTTTCCTATTTAAAATCCATCCCTCGGGCGTAGCCCTACGGGCGAGCCTACCCTTCCTTTATTAAAGGAAGGAACTATTCTATCTTTCAATAACGGATGAAGAAATTTTGCTTTTCTTGTCTTTATACTTTCAGGCATTGTAGTTGACTGAGTATTATAAATTTTACTACAAAATAATGAAACTTTCAATAAAAGCATAAATTTATTATGTAAAGTTTTTATATAACTTTTTAAGTTCTTTTAAAAATTTGTCATCAGTGAGAATAAGATTTAAAGGTGTAATTGAAATAAATCCACTTTTTATTGCATCAACATCACTTCCTTTTTCCCCTTTTATTTTGAAATTTCCTTTTAGCCAAAAATAGGGTACACCCTTAGGGTCTATTCTTTTTTCATATTCTTCAATAAATCTTGATTTACTCTGAAAAGTAAATTTTATTCCCTTTATTGTTTCAAGGGGAAGATTTGGAATATTTATATTAAAAATTGTATCTTCTGGTAATTTAATTTTTATTAAACTTTTTATAATTTTTTTAAGTACCTTTTTTATTGAAAGAAAATCAAAATTTTTATAATCTGTTATTGAAATTGCAATGGACGGTATACCAAGAATTGCGCCTTCTGCTGCTGCCGCAACAGTTCCTGAATACAAAATATCCATTCCTAAATTTGGTCCTAAATTTACTCCTGAAATAATAACATCAGGTCGGTTTTTTAATATTTCTTTTACTCCTATTTTCACACAATCAACCGGGGTACCATTTACAATATAACAATTAGAGTAAAAAAGGTCTATTTTTTTAATTCTAATGGGATTAAATAAATTTATGGCATGAGAAATAGCACTTGTTTCAAATTCTGGAACAACTATAATTTTTTCAATTGAAGAAGGTAAACATTCCACAAGTATTTTTAATCCCTTTGAATATATTCCATCGTCATTTGTTATCAGTACTTTCATCTTTTTTCATTCCCCTATCAGGTTGCCTTTTTAATGGAGCAGACCGGACTTGAACCGGCAACCTCCAGAGTGCGATTCTGGCGCTCTCCCTTTGAGCCACTGCCCCTATTTCTCTTATTATTATATTTTTAACTTATAATAAATTCAAGTAATTATATGCTTAATGATTACTATTTATAGGCATAACTTCTACTGATATTTATAAAAAATATGATATAATAAAGAACAGGAGGACAGAAAAATGAAAAAACTTATTGCAGGGATTATTGGGGCAGGAGGTATATGTGATTACCATATTTTGGGTTATTTAAGTACAGATGTTGAAGTTATAGCAATTGCTGACCCTGATATAAAAAGAGCAGAAGAAAGAGGTAAAAAGTTTGGAATTAAATATGTATTCTCTTCATATCAGGAAATGATTGAAAAACTGCCTGAGATTTCTCTTATAAGTGTTTGTGTTCCAAATAAATTTCATTCTGAAATTTCCATATATTGTCTGGAAAAAGGTAAAAATGTATTTTGTGAAAAACCACCAGCACTTAATAGCAAAGAGACAGAAAAAATGAAAATTGCAGCAGAAAAAAACATGAAAATTTTAATGTTTGATTTTAACAATAGAGCAAGACCAGAATCACAGGCACTTATGAAATACATAAAAAATGGTGATATAGGGAAAATAAATTCAGCACAGGCATTATGGATAAGGAGATGTGGGATACCTGGTTTTGGAGGATGGTTCACTCAAAAGAAATTATCAGGTGGTGGTCCAGTAATTGACCTACTTCATATGATAGACCTTGCATTATATTTCATGGAATTTCCAGAGCCGGACTGGGTATTATCTCAAACATTTTATGATTTTTCAGGTAATCCTGATTTTAAGGGACCATGGGGAATTCCAGATGTTGAAGGTGGAATAATGGATGTTGAAACATCTGCTCATTCATTTATAAAATTTAAGACAGGACAGGTTTTATTTGCAAGAAATAGTTGGGCTGAAATGAATAAAAGGGAAGAAGTTTCTGTGATATTTCAAGGAACAAAAGCAGGTGGGATGATTAGACGACTTTTTGGTAGAGATGGAATTGATGAAACAGCAATAGATGATTGCGAACTTTATACTATGGAAAATGGTAAACCAGTGAATAAAAAAATTATAGTTCAACCAGATGAAAAAATGGGAAGAGAGAGAGCAGTTATAAATTTTGTTAATGTGGTCAGAGGAATAGAAGAACCATATTCAACACTAGAACAGGCAGTAATTTTAATGAAAATAATTGATGCAATTTACAAATCAAGTGAAACAGGACAACCAGTAAAAATTGCAACTACTCAGTCAACTTCCGTTGACTGAAAACAGGAAACATAAATGTAAAAGGAAAATCTATCCTTATATTCTTCAACTTTTGCAAAGGTGGGTATAGGTAGGGAAGATTTTAAAAAATTTATCTCTACCTTCCCCTCCACAAAGATGGATGGGCAGGCTTTACAAAGGGAAGAGAAAAAATTTAATAAAATTACTTTTTGAAGATAATATATTATTATGAATAATGAAAAAAAAGTAATTTGTCCATATTGTGGAAAGTAAAATAAAGAGGGATTGAATTATAAACTCTAAACTTTTTAAAATAAAATATGTCTAAATATAAATTTTAAAGGCAAAAAATGAAAAAAGGATATTTTTTTATAATAGTGGGATTTTTATTTATTTTATGTGGTTGTTCTGTTAAATATTATGAGAAAAGTGCTGAAAAAGATATAAAAGAAATTTGGGACAAAAGTTATAAAAAGGTTGAAGAAAAAAAGTTGCCTGATTCCATATTACAAGAAGATGTATTTCCTGAAACAAGAGTGCTTGACCTTTCATCTGCAATAAAAATTGGTCTTGAAAATAATAGAAATTATAAAAGCAGGAAAGAAAATGTTTATATAAAAATTCTAGACTATACATACCAGAAATATTTATTAAAAGAAAGGTATGGAATTGGTGGAGATATAAGTTCAGAAAAAAGTGGTGATGAAACTATCGGGGCTGATTTGAATTTTAATTTAATAAAATTACTTTCAAATGGTGCCAAAATTAGTTTTGATATAACACAGGACTTTTTAAAATATTTTACGGGAAACAAAGAAAAGGATTTTCAGACATTTTTATCCTTAAATTTTTTCCAGCCAATTTTAAGAGGAGCAGGAAAAGATATTGCTCTTGAAGGTCTCACACAGGCAGAAAGAAATGTAATATATGAAATAAGGGATTTTTTAAGGTATGAAAAACAATTATCCACAGATATTGCAAAAAAATATCTTTCTCTTGTTGCACAGAAAAAAAATATAGAAACCTATAGAAGAAATTACGAGTTTTTAAAAAAGATAAGAGAAAGAAATGAAAATTTAGCGCAAGCAGGACGCCTTTCTCCAATGCAGGTAGATATGGCAAATCAGGATGAATATTCTGCTTCTCAAAGATGGATAACTGCTTCAAATAATTATAAAAATGCAGTTGACTCATTTAAAATATATTTAGGTATACAGCCAACAGAAAAAATAGAAATAGAAGATAAACAAGTAGAAGATGTTTTGAGTAAAGGCATACAAAAATTTGATATTGACCTTACAAGTGGAACAGAAGTTGCTTTAAAGAACCGACTTGACCTGATTACTTTCTATGATATGGTAGCAGATGCTGAAAGACAGGTTAAAATTGCAATTAATAATTTAAAGGGAACTCTTAATTTGAATATGAGTATAGAAAGTGGAACAGAAAAAAAATCAAGACCAACATTTGATTTAACAAAACCAGAATATTCTGCTGGACTTGAATTTGAATTACCTATTGATAAATTACCAGAAAGAAATGCCTATAAAAAATCCCTGATTTCACTTGATAGAGCAAAGAGAAATTTTGAAGAAAAAAAAGATAATGTAAAACTTGAAGTAATTGAAAATTATAGAAATTTAGAAGAAGCATATCAATCACATTTAATTCAGAGAAATAGTTTAAATTTGGCAGAAAAAAGGGTTGATAGCACAGACCTTCTTTTTCAGGCAGGAAGAGCAGAAACAAGGGACTTACTTGAAGCACAAAATGCTTATTTATCTGCAGAAACATCATTAACAAGTGCTTCAATAAATTATATAAGTGCATATCTTGATTACCTTTTAAGTTGTGAAATGATAGAAGTGGATATTGAAAAAGTCTGGAAAGGAGATAAATATGAAGAAATTTTTGGTAAAATTGATAAAAAATAAATTTTTCATTCTTGGGATTTTGGTTATTATAATTATTTTTTCAGTTGTAAGATATTTAAAAATAAAACAGGCAAAATCACAACTTCTTACATATACGGTTAAAAAACAGGACTTAATTATTTCAGTTATAGAAAATGGAAATGTTACTGCCTTAAAATCACTTAAAATTATCAATCGTGTTCCAGGAACCAGAAATATTCTTGGAGTTGTTGATGAAGGAACCCAGATAACAGAAGAAGATGTTAAAAATAAAAAAATTTTATTGAAATTAGATTCAAACGACCTTGAAGATAGATTAGACACATTAGAAATTGATGTAGAAAATAGTTTGGCTGCATATACACAGGCATTACAGGAACTTGAGATTACAAAAAAGCAAAATGAAAGTGATATAACGAAAGCAGAATTAAATGTTAAATTCGCGAAAATGGATTTAGAAAAATATTTAGGAAACAAAATTTCAGAGGCAGTATTAAAAGAAAAAGAAGTTGATTATAAAAAAATTATAAATAGTCCTGATTTAGGTGGAGAGGCATGGAATACTAAAAAAGACCTTGAAAATACAATAGATATTGCAAAAGAAGAACTTGAAAGAGCAAAAAATAACCTTGAATGGAGTGTAAAATTAGCAGAAAAAGGTTATATAACAAAAAAAGACCTTGAAGCAGACCAACTTTCCTGTAAACAAAGACAGGCAAATTTAGAAATGGCTGAATTAAAATATGCATTGTTTATAAATTATGACTTTCCAAAAAAAGTTGAACAGTTATTATCTGACTACAAAGAAAACATAAATGAATTAGAAAGAGTGAAAGATAAAAGTAAAGCAAAATTAATACAATCAGAATCCAATATGAGAAGTAAAAAAGCAACATATTTGTTGAGAAAAAATACTTTTGAAGAAGTCCAGGAACAAATTAACCAATGTACAATTTATGCAACTCAACCTGGATTTGTTGTATATGCAACAAGTTCAAGGCCATGGAGGACTGAAGGTCCTATACAACCAGGAACGAGTGTCCGGCAGTTTCAAGAGCTATTAAATATACCTGATTTTAATTATTTAGGTGTTGATGTTCAAGTTCACGAAACAAACATCAAAAGAATAAAGGAAGGTCAAAAGGCAATTATAACTATTGATGCATTTCCTGATACAAAATTTGAAGGAACTGTTAAAAAAATTTCCTTAATGCCTGATGCAGTGATGAAGTCATTAAATCCAGATATCAATGTTTATAATACTCAGGTTGTTTTTGATAAATCTGCTTCTTTTTTAAAACCAGGTATGTCTGCTCAAGTAGAAATAATAGTTGATAAAAAGGCAAAAGTTATTGCTATACCAGTTGTTTCTGTTTTATTTGAGAAAAATTTGCCATTTTGCTATGTTCTTAAAGGAAATAAAATTGAGGAAAGAAAACTTGAATTAGGGGATAGTAATGACAGAATGGTAGAAGTAAAAAGTGGGCTAAAAGAAGGAGAAGTTATTGTTATGATGCCTGAAACATTAGGACCTGAGGTAAAAAAAGAAGAAATGTATGAAAAAGGGAAAATTACTACTGAAAGTAAAGAAAAACAGGTAATAGAAAATGTGCAGGAAATAGAAAGCAAACAAAGCACAGAAATTGAACAGGGAATACAGGGTGGTCAAAATATAGAAGGTAAACAGGGAGTGAAAAGAGGGCAGAGGAGAGAACGAGGGGAAAGAAAAGTCAATGAGTGAAAATAATAATGTTATAGAACTTTTGAATATTAAAAAAATTTATAAAATGGGAACTATTGAACTTGAGGTATTAAGGGGTATATCTTTATCTGTTAAAAAGGGAGAACATATTTCAATTATGGGTCCATCTGGAAGTGGGAAAACAACATTATTAAATATATTGGGGTGTTTAGATAAACCTACTTATGGACAATATTTTTTTCAGGACAAAGATATTTCAAAATTAGATGATAACTCGCTTTCAGAAATAAGGTCAAAATACATTGGTTTTATTTTTCAACAATTTAATTTAATTCCTCAATTAAATGTTATTGAAAATATATCTCTTCCACTTTTTTACCAGGGAATTGATGAGAATTTAATGATGGAAAAAGCAAAAGACTTTGCAGATATGGTTGGACTTTCAGATAGGTTATATCACAGGCCATCTGAACTTTCTGGTGGACAACAGCAAAGAGTTGCTATTGCCAGAGCGCTTGCAAATGACCCACTAATAATTCTTGCAGATGAGCCAACAGGTAATCTTGACACAACTACAGGAAAAGAAATAATGAAACTTCTCTGTCGGTTGAACGAAGAGGGGAAGACCCTTTTAGTAATTACTCATGATATAAACATTGCAAATTATAGTAAAAGAATTATAAAACTGCTTGATGGGAGAATTGTAAATGAAAGTTAAAATATATCATATATTAAAAATTTTAAAATTAGGTCTCAAAAATATTTTTCTTCATAAATTAAGGTCATTTCTTACAATTTTAGGGATTGTTTTTGGAGTTGCATCTGTTATTGCAATGCTTTCAATTGGAGAAGGTGCAAGTTATGAAGCAAGAGAAAAAATAAAACAATTAGGAAGCAATAATATAATAGTCAGAAGTTTTAATCCACCTTCATCTATAAAAACATCCCAAGATGCTGCTGCTATTGGTCTTTATGGATTAAAATTTGATGATTTAGAAGAAATAAAAACAATTCCTTCTATAAAAAATGTTGTGCCAACATGGGAATGTAAAGAAGATATATCCAGTGAAAATGGACAGATAACTGGTAGAATTGTTGCCACAGAGCCATCCTTTTTAAAAGTTATGAATCTTGAACTTATTTATGGCAGATTTTTTACAGATATTGAATTGAAAAATTCAAGGAATTTTGCAATTATTGGATATTCAATTAAAAAGAATCTTTTCCCTCTTGAAAATCCAGTTGGAAAAACAATAAAAGTCCGAAGTTATTATTTCAAAGTAATTGGTGTTGTTAAGGAAAAAGCAGTTAATTTAACAGGAACAAGTTTTGAAAGTGAAGATATAAATTTTGATGTATATATCCCATTTACAACAGGTAGAGTTTATTTTGGAAAATATGAAATTGCAAATAAAAGAGGTCCTGTATTTAACTGGGAAAAAAATTTAGTTGAATATCACAGATTTATAATAAACCTTCTTGATACATCAAAAATTTTAACAGTTGCCTCTTATGTTGAAAAAATTTTATTAAGTAATCACAAAAGCAGTGATTACGAAATTTTAATACCATTACAATTACTTCAACAAGCAGAACATACTAAAAAAATATTTAACATTGTTTTAGGTTCAATTGCTGCAATTTCCCTTATTGTTGGTGGTATTGGAATAATGAATATTATGTTAGCAACAGTTACTGAAAGAACGAGAGAAATAGGTATAAGAAGAGCAATTGGTGCAAAGAAAAGGGATATTATAAACCAGTTTATTTCAGAGTCAGTTATTCTTTCAGGAACTGGTGGTATTATTGGTGTTTTACTTGGAGTTATAATTCCCAAACTTGTAACAAAATTTTCAGGAATGACAACAATTATTACTTTCTGGTCAATAATACTTTCTTTCACAATTTCTGTTGCTGTTGGAATAACTTTTGGAATTTATCCAGCAAGAAAAGCAGCAGAACTTGACCCAATCCAAGCATTAAGATACGAATAATAATAAGGTGGAGGACCGTCCTCCACAGGAGGACGGTCCTCAGTGTAGAAATGAAAATATACATAAGAATTTTAATAGACATTATCCTGGTAGTTTTTTTATTTCTTGTAGGTTATTTTTTTATATATAAAGAAATGCATTTTGTGAAAATAATTTCTTCTTCAATGGAACCAACTATTTGTGTTGGTGATAGAGTTATAACTGTAAAAAAGGGTGTAGTGCAAAGAGGGGATATTGTTGTAATAGAAGCACCCAAAGGTAAAAAAGAATTACTTACAAAAAGAGTAATAGGACTTCCTTCTGAAATACTGGAAATAAAAGATGGTAGTGTATTTATAAATAGAAAAAAACTTGAAGAACCATATATAAAAGAACATCCGAGATATGAATTAAAAGTGAAAATACCTGAAAAGAAGTATTTTTTACTCGGTGATAATAGAAACAAAAGTGAAGATAGCAGTATATGGGGGCCGGTTGACGAAGAAAATATTAAAGGTAAAGTAATTTGTCGGTACTGGCCACTAAAAAATTTTTCAATATTTTAATATTTTTCTGGTGGTGTCCAATCCCAGAGAGGAAGTTCTTTTTTATCAACAGGACATGGACCTCTTGGGGCTATCCACTCGTGATTGGGGAATCTTGGACAGTCAAATTTCATTCTTGTTATTGCCTTATCAATTGGACATTGATGATAAAGGAAATGAAAGATTTCAAATGTTTGACAGCCATCTGATATTCTTCCACAACTTGTACAGGTAAATTTTGAAATTAATGCTGCTCCAACATAAGGTATATAGCCATCAAATTCAACTTTACTATTACATTTTATACATGTTAAATTTTCAAATTTTACAAAATTAAGTTTTTCAAATTTAATTTTTTTACTCTCATAATTAAATTCCTCTTCGTAACTATCTGATATAAAAAACATTTTTGGTAAAATTATACCTATTTTATCTGTTTTCTCATATACTTTTGGAATATATTTTATGATATATTTTGGAAATTTACTTTCTTGAAGATTTTTTGCTGAATCATAGGAAGATGACATTGTAATATAAATAATGCCAGTAAGAACCATTCCTATTATAAATCCAGTAAGGACCCCAAATATTCTATCAACTATATGTTTTATATCAATTCTCTTTCTTAAAAGTTCAAAAAGGATAATTATAGCAAAAGTAAGAATAAGAACTGATAATAAAAAGCAGGTTAATTCAATAGCATTTCCTGTAATTCCAAAATTTCTAAATAAAGTTACAGGACCTCTGTAAATAATAGAAGATAGAGAGATACCAATACATAAAGCAATTATATCAATTAAATTTCCGACAAATCCTCTTATAATACCTATAAAAATTCCAATTAAAAGAAGAATAATTGTTAAAAAATCAATTCCTGTAAACATAAAAAAATTATAACATATAATGGTTTATTAAAGAAGAAAGGGGAGAGGAAAGAAAAATTCCTCTCCCCATTTTAGTTATTAATTTTCTGCTTTTTTCCTTTTCTTTTTTATTTCTTCTGGTTTTTGTCTTTTTTCTTCTTGTTGTTCCTTAATTGTATTGAGTTTTTCTTGAAGTTTTTTGTACTCTGTATCATTTGCAAGTTTCTGCTCAAGTTTTGTTCTCAATTGCTTGTGAAGTTCCGTTATCTGATTTTGAAGTTGTTGTAGTTCAGGGTCATTTTTAATTGCTTCTTCTTCAATTTTTCTCATTTTAATTCTAATTCCCATTGCCTGCCTTAAATTTTCATTTGGCATTGGTCTCGGTGGGTTTCCTGCTATTTCTTCTCTTGGAACTTTTTTAGGTTTTTCTTCTGCTTTAAGATATGCAGGAGTACTTAAAAGAAAAAATATTCCAGTCAGAACTATAAATAGTTTTTTCATTTTTTTCACCTCCTTTGTTTTTTCATTTTGACGATTGACCCATATAAAAGTTTAGGGTATTATCAGACATTATGAAACAAATATCTATTTTTGACCTTGATGGAACTTTAATAGATGCCTATTCTTTAATTCATATATCTTTGAATTTTACAAGAAGAAAACTTGGATATAATGAACTTGATTATCATTTAGTAAAGAAAAGTGTTGGAGGTGGAGATATTGGATTGATAAAGAAATTTTTTAAAGAAGAAGATAGAGATAATGCTTTAAAAACATATAGAGAAACACAAAAACAATATATAAATAAAGAAAATGTTAAATTGCAAAAAGGAGCAAAGGAAATTCTTTTATTGTTAAAAGAAAAAAAAATAAAAATAACAATCGCTACTAATAGAAATAAATTTGCTGCAAATTTAGTTTTAGAGAAACTTAACATAACCAATTATTTTGATTTGGTTTTTACTGCTGATGATGTAAAAGAAAAGAAACCTTCTCCTGAAATAATTGAAAAAATTTACGAAAAATTTAATTGCAGTAAAGAGGAATGTTTTTATGTCGGAGATATGGATATTGATTTGAAGACAGGACTGAATGCTGGAGTTGATACATATATTGTTTTAACTGGTTCTTCTACACTTGATGAAATTTTAAAAGTTGAAAAAGAAGCAAATGTTTTTTCTGATTTAATTGAATTAAAAAATTTTCTTTTAAATAATCATTTGATTTAACTTTTAAATTATTGGATAATAAATATGGAGATAGTGTCAAAAATAGATAAAAAAAAGATGAAAGAGAAATCCATCCTTACCTTTCTTTTTTAAAGGAAGGAGGTTCTTCTCCCTTTATTAAAGCATCTGTCCGTCGTGCTTTGTGGCGGAGGAGATAGAGAGGGATTTTATAAAGAGGGGTTAGGCTCACCCTCTGGACTACGCCCAGAGGGGGAGATTTAAAAGGGGAGAGGTTGTTAAAAAAGGAAGAGAAGCAAAAAGAGGGGGGATATAAAGACATATAAAAACCTTAAAAGACAAAGAAAGGCATTATAAAAGCTCTTAGCTAATTTTGGCAGTACCAATAAGAAAAGGAGGAGAAACAAATGGAAATAGTAAAAATTCATGGTAGACAGATTCTTGATTCAAGAGGAAATCCAACAATAGAGGTTGAAGTAGTTCTTGAAGATGGAACAGTTGGGAGAGCAGCAGTTCCTTCTGGTGCTTCAACTGGTGAAAGAGAAGCACTTGAACTAAGAGATGGCGGAAAAGAATTTCTTGGAAAAGGCGTTTCAAAGGCAGTAAAAAATGTAAATGAAGTTATTGCACCAAAAATTGAAGGTATGTGTGTATTTCATCAGAGAGAAATAGATAAAACACTAATTGAACTTGATGGGACAGAAAATAAATCAAAATTAGGAGCAAATGCAATTTTAGGAGTAAGTTTAGCAGTTGCAAAGGCATCAGCAGAATGTTTAGGAGTCCCTTTATTCTTTTATTTAGGTGGTGTTGTTGCAAATACCATGCCAGTTCCACTTTGTAATGTTATAAATGGTGGAATGCATGCAGATAATAATTTAGATATCCAGGAATTTATGATATCTCCAATTGGTGCAGATAGTTTTAGTGATGGTTATAGAATGGTTGCAGAAACATTTCAGTACCTTAAAAAGATATTAAAAGAAAAAAATTATTCAACCGGTGTTGGTGATGAAGGTGGATTTGCACCTGATTTGGATAAAAATGAAGAGGGAATAGAATTAATACTTAAAAGTATTGAAAAAGGTGGATATAAACCAGGAGAAGATATATATATAGCACTTGATGTTGCTGCTTCTTCACTTTATGAAAACGGTAAATATAACTTTGAAGGGAAAAAAGTTGACTCTGAATATCTTATTTCATTTTATGAGAAAATTATCAGTAAATACCCAATTTATTCAATAGAAGACGGTCTTGCTGAAAACGACTGGGATGGTTGGGCAATTTTAACCGAAAAATTAGGAAGTAAAATACAATTAGTTGGAGATGACATTTTTGTTACAAACCCAAAAATATTTAAAAAGGGAATTGAAAAGAAAATTGGGAATGCTATTTTAATAAAAGTAAATCAAATAGGGACGCTTACTGAAACATTACAAACAATTGAGATGGCAAAGAGAAATGGGTATAAAACAATAATTTCGCATAGAAGTGGCGAAACAGAAGATTCATTTATTGCGGACCTTGCTGTTGGAACAAATGCTGGACAAATAAAATCAGGGTCTTTAAGCAGGTCAGAAAGGTTATCCAAATATAATCAACTTTTAAGAATTGAAGAAATACTTGGGAATGGTAGTGAATATTATGGAAAACACCTGATTAAAAAATGAAAAAAAGAAGAAAAATTTATCTTATATTGATTTTAATAACTTTTGTAATTTTAAGTATTCCAAGAATAACTCTTCTTCTTTCTTCTATAAAGAAATTACATTATTATCAGGATGAAATTGTAAAATTGGAAACGGAAAATAAGATTCTAAAAGAAAAAATTGAAAAAATTGAAAATGACCCTTACTATATTGAAAAACTTTTAAGAGAAAATTATGGTTTAATTAAAGAGGGAGAAATAGTATA
Organism: bacterium; assembly: GCA_035370465.1. Classification (NCBI taxonomy): domain Bacteria; species bacterium. Next base: position 18,035 of record DAOOVW010000009.1, read on the forward strand.
TAGAATTAAGGAGTGAGAATGTATAGTTTAAAATTTATAAGAGAAAATACTGATATTTTGAAAAAAGCAGCAGAGGCAAAAAGAGAAAAAGTTAATTGGGAAAAATTTGAAGAACTTGACAATGAAAGAAAAAGAATAATATCTTTTGTAGAGGAGAGAAAAAGATGGCAAAACGATATAACTGAAAAAATCAGTACAAGAAAAGATGATAAGAACAGTATTGAGCCATTGATAAATCAGGCAAGAAAATATTCAGATGAAATAAGGGAAAGTGAAAAAAAATTGAGAGATATTGAAGAAGCACTAAATAAAATTGTTGCTACAATACCAAATATTCCGCATGTTTCTGTTCCAGAAGGGAAAGGGGAGAAAGATAATGTTGTAATTAAACAATGGGGTGATATAAAAGAGAAAGAAGTTTTACCACACTGGGAAATAGGAGAAAAACTAAACATTCTTGATTTTCAACGAGGAGCAAAAATTACAGGAAGTTTTTTCCCTGTTTTTAAAAATGAAGGGGCTCTTCTTGTTCGTGGAATGATTAACTTTATGATTGATGTGCATAAAAAAAGCGGGTTTAAAGAAGTGTGGGTTCCTGTACTTGTCAATAGAGATAGTTTGTTCAATACAGGACAACTTCCAAAATTAGAAGAAGATATGTATTATATAAAAAGTGATGACCTATTTTTAATTCCTACTGCCGAAGTTCCAGTTACAAATCTACATAAAAATGAGACAATACCCGAAGACCAATTGCCAAAATATTATGTATCCTATACTCCATGTTTTAGAAGAGAAGCAGGGGCTTATGGAAGAGAAACAAAGGGACTTATAAGGGTTCATCAATTTGATAAAGTTGAACTTGTAAAATTCGTAAAACCAGAAAATTCTTATGAAGAATTGGAAACATTACTTGCTGAAGCAGAAAAAATAGTTCAACTTCTTGGTTTACCATATAGAGTTATAAAATTATGTACAGGAGAATTAAGTTTTTCTGCAAGTAAATGTTATGATATAGAAATATGGGCACCTGGAATAAAAAAATATCTTGAAGTGTCTTCATGTTCAAATTTTGAGGGTTTTCAGGCAAGAAGAGGTAATATAAAATATAAAAGAAGAGATGGAAAAACCGATTATGTCCATACATTAAATGGGTCAGGCATTGCATTTCCTAGAACAATAATAGGTATACTTGAAAATTATCAGACAGAAAAAGGAGAAGTTATAATTCCAGAAGTATTAAGACCTTATGTTGGAATAAACAAAATTCCCTGTGGATAAAACAGAAAAGGAGAAATATTAAAATGGAAGATTTAAAAAACAAAGTTAAAGAAATTGAAAAAGATATTATTAGTTGGTATAGATATTTTCACCAGTATCCTGAAATTGGATTTCAGGAATTCAGAACATCTGAAAAAATACAATCTCTTTTAAAAAAATTTAAAATTCCTTACCAGGTAAAAGCCAAAACAGGAGTTGTTGGCTATTTAAAAGGAAAAGGTAAAAAAACAATTGGAATAAGAAGTGATATTGATGCTTTACCCGTAGAAGAAAAAACATCACTTCCCTATAAATCAAAAAATAAAGGTTATATGCATGCCTGTGGTCATGATGGACATATAGCAATTTTACTTGGTATTGCAAAAGTTCTATCTGAAATGGAAGATGATTTAGGAATAAATTTTAAATTTATTTTCCAGCCAAGTGAAGAAGCACCTCCAAGTGGTGCAAAACAAATGATAGAAGAAGGTGTTATTGATGATGTGAACTTGATAATTGGTTATCACCTTTTTTCTTTTCTCCCATTTAAAAAATTATGGATTGGAAAAGGTCCTGTTATGGCAAATGCCGATTCTTTTAAAATAAAAATAAATGGAAAAGGGGGACATGGTTCTCGTCCACATTTAACAAATGACCCAATTACCTGTGCTGGTTATCTCATTACTTCTTTACAGACAATTGTTAGTAGAAAAATAGACCCTGTTGTTCCCTGTGTTGTTTCGTTTGGAAAAATTTCAGGTGGGTTTGTTTTTAATGTAATTCCAGATGAAGTTGAAATTATAGGAACTGTAAGAACATTATCAGAAGATATTAGGGATAAAATAAAGGACGAAATAGAAAAAATAACAGAAAAAATTTGTTCTTTATTTGGCTGTAAATACGAAGTTGAATATAACAAACATTCCCCTGTTAATGTAAATGATGAATCTCTCTCTGAGAAAATAATAAAAATTACACAAAAATATTATCCAGAAAGTTTATGTGAATTTCATCCAATAATGGGGGGAGAGGACTTTGCATTTTATTCACAAAAAATACCTTCTTGTTATATGTTTATAGGGATGGGAGAAAAATGTGGTCAAAATCATAACTCATCATTTAAAATAGATGAGAGAATTTTGCCTTTTGCAGTTGAATATTTAACCACAATATTGATAAACCTAAATAACCCCTGCTGTTAAGGAATAGTAATATCCTTTTTTTTCAATCAATTCCTTATGTGTTCCCTGTTCAACTACTTGCCCATTTTCAACAACAATAATTATATCTGCATTTTTAATTGTGCTTAATCTGTGAGCAATTATTATGCATGTTTTACCTTTTATAAGATTTGTTATTGCTCTTTGAACATATTTTTCGGTTGTTGGGTCAACATTACTCATTGCTTCGTCAAGAATTAAAATTTTTGGCTCTGAAAGAATAGTCCTTGCAATTGCTAACAATTGTCTCTGTCCTTGACTTAATAAACTTCTTTCCTCTGATATAATTGTTTCATATCCAGAAGGTAAAGAAAGAATAAACTTTTCTGCATTAGAAATTTTAGCAGCATTTTCTATTTCTTCATCATTTGCAGTTGGTTTTCCATATCTTATATTTTCCTTTATTGTTTCTGAAAATATATATGCATCTTGAAGAACAACAGCAAGCATATTTCTTAAACAACTTTTTTTTATTTTTCTTATATCAATTCCATCAAGTAAAATTTGTCCTTTATCAACTTCATAGAATCTTGCTAAAAGATTTACTATTGTTGTTTTTCCTGCTCCTGTTGGTCCAACAAGAGCAGCAACTTCTCCCGGATTTATATGGAAATTTACATTTTTAAGAACTAAAATATCTTTAACATATGAAAAATAAACATTTTTAAATTCAATTTCTCCTTTTACATTTAAAAGTTCAATTTCTCCATCTTCAATTTCTTCCTCTGTCTCAAGAATTTCTTTTACTCTTGTCCCACTGGCAAGTGCTATTTGAATCTGGTTAAACTCTTCTGCAAGTGAATTTAATGGTCTGGAAAACTGTCTTGCATATGTTATAAAAACTGCTATTGAACCAATAGTTATGAGATTTTTTATAGCAAAATATCCACCTATTCCTCCAATTATTACAAGGTTGATATTATTTATAAAATTCATAAAAGGTCCAACTATCCCAGCATATATTTGTGCTTTTATTCCTATTTTTTTAAAATCATTATTAAAATCACTGAACTTTTCAATTTCTTTTTCTTCTCTGTTAAATGCTTTTATAACTTCCAATCCAGGTATATCTTCTTCTATTACAGAATTAATTTTTCCAAGTAATATCTGGTTCTGATAAAAATAATTTCTGGCTTTTCTTCCTATAATTCTTGTTGTGAATAAAGTAAATGGAATAAAAATTAAAATTACCAATGTTAAAATAACATTTATTCTCAGCATAACAATAAATATCCCACAAAAAATAAATAAGCTCATAAGTATATGGATAATGCTATTACTGAGAATATTACTTATAGAATCAACATCATTTGTAATCCTACTAACTATATCTCCGTGTGGTCTTGTGTCTATAACTTCTAATGGTATTGTCTGAATTTTACTGAATAAGTCCTTCCTTATACTATATACAATACTCTGTGATGTTTTCAGCATAAAAAAGCCATGAAAAAAACTTATAGCAGAGTTTAAACCATAAATAGTAAGACAGATTATAATAAAATTTAAAAAACCATTAAAATTCTTTGGCATAATATAACTATCAATTGCTTTTCCAATAAGATAAGGGCTAATAATTTCAACAGATGAAGTCAACAGAACAAGGAAAAATACAAGTAAAAATAGAAATTTATATGGTTTAATATATCTAATAAATAATTTTATTATTTTTTTTGCATCTTTCATCTCTACTTTTTCATACTTTCTATATCCATGATGATGAAAACCATTAGGCATTTTTAATTTCCTCCCTACCTATTTGTATTTCAGCCATCTCTCTATAAAATTGACTCATTTTAAGAAGTTGAGTATGATTTCCCTGATTTATAATTTTCCCTTCGTCTATTACAAAAATTCTATCACTTTTTATAAGTGAACTTATTCTTTGGGATATAATTATAAAAGTAGTTTTACTTAAATATTCTTTTATACCCTGTAGTATTTTTTGTTCATTTATCATATCAATTGCACTTGTAGCACCATCAAGAATAAGAATTAATGGTTTTTTTATAACTGCTCTTGCAATTGTAATTCTTTGTTTCTGTCCTCCTGAAAGATTTACTCCTCTTGCCCCTATAAATGTTTCATATCCATCAGGAAAATTTCTCACAAATTCATCTACTCTGCATATTTCCGATACCTTTATAAGTTCTTTTTCATCAACTTTTTCATTTCCCCATAAAATATTTTCTTTTATTGTTCCAGAAAAAAGAGATACATTTTGAAAAACAACTGAAATTTTTTCCCTTATCTTATTGGATGGAATTTCCTGTATGTTAACTCCATCAATTAAAATTTCTCCTTTTTTAGGAGAATAAAACTTCAAAAGTAAATTTATTATGGTTGATTTTCCAGAACTTGTTGTTCCTGTAATTCCTATGGTCTCTTCATTTTTTATATGAAAAGAAATATCTTTTAAAACTTCTTTCCCATTATAACTAAATAAAACATTTTTAAAAATAATATCACCTCTTTTTAAGTCATTCCCATTTTTTATATTTTCTTCTTTTTCTTTAATTTCTAATATCTCATTTACTCTTTCTGCAGAAGCAGATGCCCTTGATATAAAAGTTAAAATATTTGCTATCATCAATAATGACCTTAAAATTCTCATTAAATAGTTTATATAGGCAATTATTTCTCCTACCTGCATTGCATTACTTCTTACAAGAATCCCGCCAAACCATAACACACCAACAATACCGTAATTAAGAATCAGCATAAATAGTGGTCCTGCTGCCAATGAATAAAAAAATGATTGTCTGATAGTTTCCACTAACTCATTATTTGTTCTGTCAAATCTTCCTTCTTCATAGTCCTTTCTCATAAAAATTCTTACCAACCTTATACCAGAAAGATTTTCAATTATTACTCTGTTTAATTCATCTATTTTACTCTGGACTTTTCTAAAAAGCGGGAAACTTTTTCTAATTACCTTAAAATATATGAGCATTGTTGCTGGTATAAGAAACAAAAATATAAGTGAAAGTTTAGGATTTAGATAAATAGCCATAACTAATCCACCAAAGAAAAGGAGAGGAGCCCTGATAACAATTCTTAATAACATCATAATAAGTTGTTGTAATTGCGAAACATCATTTGTAAGACGCGTAATTAATGATGAAGTTGGTAATTTATTTAACGAATGTATAGGAGAATAAGCAATTTTTTTGAAAAGTTCTTCTCTTAAATCACACCCAAAATTTTGACTGGCAAAAGATGCATATATTGTACATAAAATTCCGCCAACCAATCCAATTAGTGCTATAAAAAACATTAAAATAGATGTTTTTAAAATCAAATCAACATTTCCCTTTATAACTCCCTCATCAACAAGTTTCGCAAGAAGAGTAGGTTGATAAAGGTCACAGACAACTTCTAATATCATAAAAAGAGGTGCTAAAATAACGAATTTTTTATACGGCTTTAAGAATTTAGTCAATTTTTTCATTTTAATAAGAATTTTTAAAAAGTGGTTTTTATTTTACCATTTTACTAATTTCTTTTAAAATATAAAATAGATTAAAATTATTTTTAAATATTATTTTAAATAATCAGTTTCAAATGATCCTTTGGATAACACAGATTGTCTGAAAGGTAGAAAGGAGTGTAGCAAGGACATAAACTAAAAAGGTGAAATCCTCACTACCTCCTTTTATTAAGAGGAAAACTTGCTCCTTCCTTTAAAAAAGGAAGGGTGGGATGGATTTTAGAAGGAGAAAAAACAAAGGTAATTTCGACAGTACCAATATTTTTAAAGGAGAAAGATGAAAGTACTTGTAACAGGCGGTGCTGGTTTTATTGGTAGTCATACTGTTGATAAACTTATTGAAGAGGGCAATAATGTTTTTATAATAGATAATTTATCAACTGGAAATAAACAAAACATAAATAAAAAGGCAAAGTTTTTTAATATTGACATAAGAGATAAAAAAATTTCTGATATTTTCAAAGAAGAGAGATTTGATGCTATTTTTCATTTTGCAGCACAGATTAATGTCAGGAAATCAGTTGAGGAGCCATTTTTTGATATTGATGTAAATATAAATGGGACATTAAATATTATTACAAATTTTTTAAAATATGGAAAAGGAAGAAAATTTATTTTCTCCTCAACAGGAGGGGCAATTTACGGAGATACAAAAACTATTCCTACTTCTGAAAAAATAATTCCTTTTCCTCTTTGTCCATATGGAATTTCAAAATTAGGAGTTGAAAAATTTCTCCATTATTATTCATATTTTAACAACCTTGAATATGTTGCTTTAAGATACGGAAATGTTTATGGTCCAAGACAAAATCCTTATTCAGAAGCAGGTGTTATTGCAATTTTTATTGGTAAAATTTTAAAGGAAGAAATTTGTACAATTTATGGAGATGGAAACCAAACAAGAGATTTTGTTTTTATTGAAGATGTTGTTAAAGCAAATTTGATGTGCTTTAAGAAAAATGTTAAAGGTGTTTTTAATGTTGGAACTAATAAAGAAACAAGTGTTAATAAAATTTTTAATTGTTTAAAAAAAATCAGTGGAAAAAATATAAAAGCTATATATAAAGATGAAAAAACAGGGGATATAAAAAGAAGTTGTTTGAAAATCGATAAAATAATAAAAAAAGTTGGGTGGGAACCAGATATAATGATTGAAAAAGGCATTGAGAAAACATATAAATGGTTTAAAGGAAATTTTGAACAATGAAATATCTAATAACAGGCGGGGCTGGCTTTATTGGTTCACACATAGTTGAAGAATTGCTTAAAAGAAATAGTGAAATTTTTGTTTTAGATGACCTATCAACTGGTTCACTTTTGAATGTAAAAGATTTTTTAAGAAATGAAAATTTTCATATTTTTATTGATACAATACTAAACGAGCATATAACAGAAGAACTTGTTAGAAGGAGCGATTTTGTTTTTCATCTCGCTTCTGTTGTTGGGGTAAAAAGGGTAATGGAAAATCCCATTGATTCTTTAATTATAAATATTTTGGGAACACATAATGTTTTAAAAAGTTGTGTAAAATATAACAAAAAGGTTTTGATAACTTCAACATCAGAAATTTATGGAAAGAATAAAAATGTTCCTTTTAATGAAGAAACAGATATTGTAATTGGTTCTACAAAAAAGAAAAGATGGAGTTATGCCTGTTCAAAAGCAATTGATGAATTCCTTGCATTTGCTTACAACGAGGAACAAAATTTATCAGTTATAATTGTAAGGTTATTTAATACAGTTGGTTCAAGACAGACAGATAAATATGGAATGGTAATTCCTAAATTTGTTAAGCAGGCGTTGAAAAATGAAGTAATTACAGTTTTTGGAGATGGAAATCAAACAAGATGTTTTATTTCTGTAAAAGATGTAGTTGAAACACTTCTAAAACTGATAGAAAAAAAAGAAGCATATGGAGATGTTTTTAATGTTGGAAGTGATGAAGAAGTAAAAATTAAAGACCTATCTTTTAAAATAAAAGAAATTACAGGTAGTAAATCCGAAATTAAATTTATAAGTCCAGAAAAAATTTATACATCTGGTTTTGAAGATATGGAAAGAAGAGTTCCTGATACATCAAAAATAAAAAAAATAATTGATTTCAAAATTAAATATTCATTAGAAGATATTATTAAAGATGTAGTTAATTATTATAAAAATATTCAGGCAACTGTATTGCCTGAAAAATAGCAAGTGGCAAAATGCTATAAAAGGCACAAAATCCAAAAATCTTAGAGGATGATACTAATTTTAGGTATAAAGACACAGAGGAAAAATAAAAAAATATTTTAAAAAGGCACTCTTTTTAAACCCTCTCCCCTTGGGGAGAGGATAGTGGGTGAGGGGAAAATATCTATTTAATCCGCCACAAAGCGTAGCGGACGCTAAAATACGCGCTTTGTGCCTATGTGGTTCACTGAAATATTAAGTGAATATTAACTTTGCAGAAAAAAACAAATGAATAGAAAAAAAGAAAATACTCTTCTTTTTTTAATACTTTTTTCAGGATTTATTATAAGATTAGTTTATCTTTATTTTTTCAAAGATACTGCATTCTTTAATCCATACTTGATGGATAAGCATGACCAGAAGACATTTATATTATGGGCTGAAACAATTTTAAAACATCCATTTTATGTTGATGGAAAAGTATTTTATATGGCACCATTTTATCCATATTTACTTTCCCTTTTTTACCTTTTAAGCAGTGGAAATATCCTGATTATTTTAATTTTTCAAGCAGTTATTGATACAGGAACATGTTATCTTTTATATCTAATAGGTAAAAAACTTTTTGGAGAAAAAGTTGGTCTTATTTCATCTTTTCTTGGGTGTTTTTACAAAACATTTATTGTTTATTCTATCTCAATTTTAAGCGATGGAATTATACTATTTCTTTACACTCTTTTTTTCTTTTTACTTATATGGTCCCTTGAAAAACCGACATTTAAAAGATGGATAATTACAGGAATTATTTTGGGCTTTTGTGCTTTATCTAAACCAACAATAGGAATTTATCTCCCTTTTTTATTTTTTGGACTATTCTATTTAAAGGATAAAAAACTATTACCACTGAACTTATCTCATCAAAAGCAAGCACTTATTACTTTTTTTCTTATTATTTTTGTTTCAGGTATTACAATTTTACCAGTTACTATAAGAAATTTTATTGTTGAACATAAGTTTGTTCCAATATGTTTTAATGGTCCTATAAATTGGGCAATTGGTAATAGTTCTGATTCAATAGGACTTTTTTATTATCCAAAGGGAGAGGTTTTAAGTGTGTTTTCATTGCCTTTCTGGAAATTATTCTTAACAAAATTATACCTATTTTTTACAAGTTATGAATGGCCACAAAATATGAATGTGTACCTTGTAGAAAAAGTTATTCCATTTTTAAAGCTAGCTTTTATAAAATTTGGATTTGTTGTTCCTGTTGGTGTCTTTGCCTTTTTTATACTTTTTAAGAACTTTAAGAAATATTACTTTTTAATTACATTTACATTTTTTAATGTTCTATGGGTGGTTCTTTTTTTCATTACAGATAGATATAGATTGCCTGCTGTAAGTTGTTTTATTGTTTTATGTTCTTATTTTTTTATCTGGGTTTATGAAAAAATCTTTAGAGAAAAAAAATTGTTTTTACCATTTCTAACCTGTTTTTTTATTTTAATTTTTGCTTATTTTTTTGATATAACACCAGGACCACTCATTCCAGATGAAAGTAAAAAAATTTTTGCACTTTTAAGTGTAAAAAATATACAGAACGATTTAAAAAATGGAAATATTAAAAAAGCAAAAAAAGAAAGTAAAAAATATAATGAAATTTTGCCTGATGACCCTAAAAGCAGTTATCTACTTGCTTGTGTTTATTATGAACTAAAAGATATTGATAAATGTTTTTATTATTTAGAAAAAACACTTGAAATAAGTCCTGATTACGAACCAGCAAGGAAATTTTTAAATGATATCCTAAAATGATAACATTATTTAAGACAAAATAAACAAATGGAAAATGTAATCTGCCCGGTTTGTAAAAAAAATGAAGTAGAAATGGAAGAAAAATATGGAGAATTTACTTTATATAAATGTAGAATTTGTACTCTTGAATTTTTTTATCCTTTATCTTATAAAAGTTCCTTGTATGAGGAATTTTATTCTTTTGGATATGGCAATACAGTCATAAAAAATAAACAAAAATTTCCGATATTATTCCCTTATGTGCTCTTTAATTATATTAGATTTTTTAATAAGTTTTCAGATACAAGTTTATTAGTTATAGCGAGATGAAAAAAGAAAAAATCTGTATTATTTGTAATGACCCATTCTCAGATTATCTTTTGAATAGAGGAAAAGAGTGCATAGAAAAATACTTTAATCCTTTGCTTAAATTTGAAACACATATTATTTCATTTGAGGATTGTTATAAATATCAAACCAGAAAAATCGGTACTTTAATTATTCATCCTTTTTGTGAAAAACAATTCAAAAAAACATTATTTTACCCCTGGAGAGTTATTAGAACATTATCAAGACATCTTTTGAGAGGTATAAAAATTATAAAAATTATAAAAATAGAGAAAATTCAACTTGTAAGGGGGTATGGTATTTCTAATTTAGCTTTTATTGGTCTTATTGCATCTAAAATTACAAAAAAACCTTATATTATTTCTTTGCATAACGATTATGATTATATGTTTAAACTGAAAGGAAAAACAAAAAGAATAATGTGGCATTTTCTTGAAAAACTCACAATAAAGTTTTCTGATTTTGTAATTGTAGTAAGTCCTTTTCTTATTGAATATGCTAAAAAACATGGAAATAAAAAAGTTGTTTATATACCAAACCCTCTTGATCTAGAAAAATTTATTGAAGTTGGAAAGAAAAGAACTTTTAACGAAAAGGAAGAAAAAACATTGATTTTTGCTGGAAGATTTTTTGACCCACAAAAAAATTTTTATCGTCTTTTAGTTGCATATAGTAAAATAAAGTCAGAACTAAGGGAAAAAAGTAAATTATTTGTTCTTGGAGATTATGGGGGAAAACTCGGATATTATAAGGAGTTAACAAAAAAATTGGGAATAGAAAAAAATGTTGAGTTTATTGGAAGAGTTCCAAGAACAGAAATGCCATTATGGTATATGAAAGGTGATTTTTTGCTTTTACCCTCTTTATATGAAGCATTACCAAATGCACTAATTGAAGGGATGGCAACAGGACTTCCTGTTTTAACTTCAAAGCATCCTTCCTGTACTTATCTTGTTGATGAGAGTAATGGGGTTATTGTTAATCCATTGAATGTAGACGAAATAAAAGAAGGGATTGAAAAATTATTAAGTATGAAGCAAGAAGAATATAAAGAAAAAGCAGAAAATTCAGTCAAAAAGGTTAAAAATTTTAATGATGAAGAAGTTTTTAAAAAAGTTGCCTTTTTATACGAAAAATTAATCAAGAGGTAAAAATGGGTAGCATTTGTGGAATTTATAATTTTGATGAAAAAAAAATAGTAGATAAAAAAATACTTAAAAAAATGTCTGATAAATTAAAACATAGAGGGACTGATAAAGAAGGATACTATTTAAATAGAAACATAGGTTTTGGGCACAAACAATTTATGATTGGATACGAAAGTAGAGAACAACCAATAAGTAATGAAAATGAAACAATTTGGATTGTTTTAGATGGAGAAATATATAACTATGTTGAACTAAGGGAATTTTTGATTAAAAAAGGGCATAAATTTTCAACAAAAAGTGATGAAGAAGTGATAATTCATCTTTATGAGGATTATGAAGGAGAATGTCTACAATTTTTAAGAGGTATGTTTGTAATTGCTATATGGGATGAAAGAAAAAAAAGATTATTTATTGCAACTGATAAAATAGGACAAAAAACATTATATTATATCAATAAGGATGGAAAATTTGTTTTTGCTTCTGAAATAAAAGCACTTCTTGAATTTCCCGAATATGAAAAAGAAATAAATTTTGAAGGGATAAATTATTTATTTGCCTATGAATGGTGGATTCCTTGGCCCTATACTTCTTTTAAAAATATTTATAAAATGCTCCCTGCAACTTACTTTATGATTGAAGGGAACAAATTAACAGAAAAGAAATATTGGACTCCTGATTTTATAAATAAAACAAAAAAGAAGGAAAAAGAAATTATTGATGAACTTTATAACTTAATTGATGAATCTGTTAAAATAAGATTGAGAAATAATATACCAGTTGGAGCATTACTTTCTGGGGGAGTTGATTCAAGTGGTATTGTTGCTTTTATGAGTAATTACCTTTCACATATTAAAACTTTTACAATTGGATTTAAAAATAAAGAAAAACTAAATCAGGAATTTTTAAGAGCAAGAGAAATTTCCGAAATGTTTAGGACGGAACATTATGAAGTTTTGTTAACAGATGAAGATTTAATTGAAAATATTCCACAACTGGTAATAAACCATGATGAACCTTATGTTTGTATAACTGGGTTATATACATATTTTCTTACAAAATTTATAAAAGAGAAGGGTATATCATTAACTTTAAGTGGAAACGGGCCAGATGAGATTTTCTGGGGATATTCAAGCGGAGTTGATTTGAAAATAAAAAGTATTGTTAATGGGATTGCTAAATATGTTCCTGATGAAATCTTGAATATATTTCCTAAATTTCTTCTCCCTAAAAATATTCAAATAAGAATAGAAAACTTAAAGAAACCGTTTTCCATTAAGTTATCCGAAGGAATAAACAAAAAGTTTGAAGAAAATACTTTTGGACTATTCAAGAAAAATTTTCCTAAAATTAATAAAAACTATGGATTGCTTGCTAAAGAATATTTTTCTGAAGCAGAAGGAAAAACTGATTTAATAACCGCTTATAGTTATACTGCTTTAATGCTAACTTATGCCTTTGGGTTAACAATTCAGCCCAATCTTGATGGAATGGCAAATACAGTAGAAATCAAATCTCCTTTTTTAGACCAGAAAATAATTGAATTTGCCTTTTCCCTTCCATTAGAATATAAAGTTAAAGGGTTTACGCCAAAAGGATGTAAGTATATTTTCAAAAAAACAATGGAAAAAAAATTGCCAAAGAATTTATTATATGCAAAGAAACTTGCTTTTGGGACAGACATTAAATGGGAAAAATTAATTGTTGAAAAATTTGGTGAAAAAATAAAAGCAGAGGTTCTAAATGGATGGTGGGTAAAAAACAATTTTTTTTCAAGAGAATACATTGAAATGCTATTTTCTAAAATGCCAGAGACAAAAACATCATTACAAATCTTGCGTCTTTATACACTTGAATTATGGTATAGAATCTATTTTAAAAAATGAGAAAAGAATATTTATTAAAATTTAAAGACCAAATAGAAATCTGGGATGAAAAATGGAATACTGCTGAAATAGAAAAAGAAATTTATGAAGCAAAAAATTCTCCCATTGCTGATATTATAAAAATTTTCTTACCTTCTCAAGGAAAAATTCTTGATGTTGGTTGTGGATTAGGTGGATATTTAATATGGCTAAAAAGCGAGGGATTTAATATATATGGAATTGACTTTTCAAAGGAAGCAATCAGGCGGTTAAAAATTTATAATCCATCTTTGGATGTTGAAATATCTGATTGCGAAGCATTACCATTCTCAGATAATTATTTTGATGTATATATCTCTCTTGGTGTATTAGAACATATAGAATCAGGTTGTTTAAAAGCACTGAAAGAAGCAAATAGAGTTTTAAGGGATAATGGAATAGTTATTATAAGTGTTCCCTTTTTAAATTTATATAGGTTGATAAAAGATTTTTTTATTTTTAAATTAATGGGAAAAGAAAGTTATGTTTTAACTAATGTAGAAGAAAAAAATATAGTGTTTTACAGGAGAAAACTTTATAAAGAGGAGAAAAAATATAGTTTTTTTCAATATTATTTTTCTTTATCAGAAATAAGAAAACTCCTCAAAAAATCTCAATTTAATATTATTCTCTGGACTCCTTATTCAGTTTTACCCGGTATTTTAGAAATAAAATTATTTCAAAAATTATATAAAAAGTTTATTTTAAGTAAAAGTAAAGAAAACCTGTATAAAATAAAAAGAATAGAAAATTCAAAAAAAATTAATAATAAATCAATAAAAAAAAGAAAATTTTATTTTATTCTTGCTAAACGATTTTATAAACTTCTCTCATGGGAAAAGAGCAAAAATTTATTAGAAAAAAATATATTGAATATCTTTAGACATATTTTTGGACACATGATTCTCATTATTGGGGTAAAAAATGATAACTAAAAGAGAAAACAAATATATTAAATCGCGTTTGTCACTACCATGGATAGAATATATAAAAATTTATACATCCCTAAAAGGGAAAAAAATTTTAGATGTAGGATGCTGGAATAAATGGTTATTTATATAATTCAGGAAATATAGAAGAATTTATAGAAAAAGTGGAATTTTTTATAAAAAATAATAATTTAAGAGAAAAAATTGGAAAAGCCAATAAAGAAAAAATTATTAAGAATTATAACTGGATAGAAAGTGCAAAAAAATTAAAAACTGTTTACGAGAAAATTCTATGAGAGAATCAATAAAAGTTGCAAAATCAAGTGCAAAACTCGTATCTGCTGAATTCATAAATATCATATTTGGTATTTTCTATTTTTTAATTATTACAAGAACTTTTTCAAAAATTGAGATGGCTACTATTGCAATTATGGGAGTTATAACAAATATCTCTGCTGTCATTATTGGCTTCGGGATGCATGCAACAAGTGTAAAATTGATACCTGAACATTTATCAAAAGAAGAAAATGAAAATGTTTCTGAAATCTTACAAATTGCTTATATATTGGTAATTTTTGCTTCTATTTTTTTTGTTTTTTTTACTTTTCTTTTTTCATCTCAAATTTCAAGCATTTTTTTTAAAAGTCCATCCTATTCTAATTTAATAAAAATAATCTCGTTTTCAATTTTTACCAATAAATTATATGAAACATCTTTTCATAATTTAACTGCATTTCAAAAGTTTACAGAAATAAGTTTACTTCAAATAATGAACAATGTTTTTGTTAGAATATATGCTCTTTTTCTCTATTTTTCAAGTGGAATTGAAGGATATTTAATAGGACTTATAACAGGACAATTTATAATTTCAATTTGTATGATATTTTTAACAAAACAATACCTATTTAAAAAAATTAAAGAACACAATTTCAAAAAAATTCTTAAATTTTCATTTCCTTTTTATCTAAATGGATATATTGGATATGGAGCAAATCATGCTGATTCTCTTATAGTAAGCATTTTTCTTTCCCCTTCCTTAATTGCTACTTATTATGTTGTAAGGAGATTTATTGACTATCTTGAAATTTTTATTACTTCTATTCTTACTCCTTTATCTCCTAAAATGGTTGAAATGAAAAAAAATGGAAAAGAAACATTAGAAAAAATTTTCTATAAATCAACAAGGTATTTATCTTTTATTTTAATACCAACTTGCCTTTTTATGATTTCTATTTCCTATTTCCTATTGGATATTTATGGGAAAGGAAAATATTTAAGTGGATTACCTATTTTAATAATTCTTAGTTTAGGTATGATTTTTAATGGTTTTTATCTACTTTTGAGAGGAACTATTTTTGTTTGTAGTAAGCCAATTGAAACTACAAAAGTAGAATTGTTTAAGGCGTGTATAAATATTTTACTTCCGTTAACTTTAATAAGAAAATTTAATATTCTTGGAATTAGTTGTGGTAAATTTATTTCTTTATTTACTTCTGTTTTTTTCGCATATTATATTGGTAAAAAATTATTAATATTAAAATTCGATTGGGAAAATATAAAAAAATCTTTTTTAATTTCTTTTTTCTCCGTCATTTTAATCGTAATTTTACAAATTTTATTTTACACTCCATTTTGGATGATATTATATATTTGTGTAGGAATAACAGTTTTCTCCCTTTTATTTTTTAAATTCACTACACAAGATGAGAAACTTTTTTTTAAAGAGATACTTTTGAAATGGAACAATTAGTAAGTATTATACTCCCAGTTTACAATGGAGAGAGATTTATAGAAAGAGCAATCAGAAGTGTATTAGCACAGACATATAAATATTGGGAGTTGATAGTTATTGATGACGGTTCTACTGATAAAACAAGTGAAATTGTCAAAAGATATTTAAATGAAAAAGTAAAATATCTTTATCAGAAAAATTCAGGTGTGAGTATAGCAAGAAATAAAGGTATTGAAATATCTAATGGCGATTATATTGCTTTTTTAGACTGCGATGATGTATGGAAACCTGAAAAATTACAAGTTCAATTATCAAAATTTATGGAAAATTATAATGTTGGACTTATTTATACAGATGTTTTTATAGTTACTGAAAGGGGTAAAATTCTCGGGAAGTTTTCTCAATTTAATTATCCTTACTCTAATAAAGTTACTAAAAAATTATTTTTGCAAAATTTTATATGTACATCATCGGTGATAATGAATAAAGAAATATTAAAAAAAACAGGACTTTTTGACCCAGATATTAAAATAGGTGAGGATTATGATTTGTTTTTTAGATTAAGTTTATATACAAATTTTTATTATGTTGATAGTCCACTATTATACTATCAAATATCGGAAAAAGGTCTATCAAGAAACAAAATAAAAATGTGGGAAGAAAATATTAAAATTTTAGATAAATGGTTAAAGAAATATCCAGAACTTACCAAAATTCTTGGGACTAAAACAATAAAAGAGAAGAAATCAAATCTTTTTATTTTGTTAGGAAAAGAATATTTTGAAAATGGGAAATTTAATCAGGCACAAAAAACGTTTTATAAAGCAATTACATATAAGAAAAATATAAAAGGAATATCTTTATTTTTACTTTCTTTTTTAGGTAAATTTGGTAAGTTTTTACTTTCTTTAAAACAGAGGGTTTTAAAATGATTTATTTTATTATTAGAGATTTTTGGGGAAAAGGGGGAACTGAAAAGGTTGCACAAACTCTTGCAGAAAAATTTTATAAAAAAGAAAAGAAAATTAAAATTATTACTTCTGGCAAGAGGATATTTAGAAAAAAAATATGGAATGAGATTATTGTTATTGAATTATTTTCACCTAACATAAAATATATAGGAACGCTTTTTTATTATTTCTTCCTTACTACTTATCTATTTTTGACAATGAGACAATATAAAGTAATTTTAGTATTTTTCCTTAAACACAGCGCTTTTATTTCAATTTTTATTTCAAAAATATTGGGAAAAAAAGTAATATGTCGGATTGCTGGTACAGGAAAATATGGAGATATTCAAACACTCAAAAAAATTAAATTTCATCAAATTCTCCTATATATATTGAGAAAAGCAGATAAATACATTACACTAACTGAATGTATGAAAAAAGAACTATTAGAAGAAAAGTTTGATCCTAAAAAAATAGAAATTATCCCAAATGGAGTAGATATTAAAAAATTTAGACCTCCTGATAATAAAGAAATTCTTAAAGAAAAAATTGGTATAAAAAAGAAAAAAATTCTGGTATTTATAGGACGACTTTCAGAAGAAAAAGGATTAAAAATTTTACTTAAAGCAATTAAAAATGATATTTTTAAAAATACACTTCTTTATATTGTTGGTAAAGGATATTTGGAAACAGAACTTAATGAATTTGTAAAAACGAATTGTATTACTGACAGAGTAGTTTTTACTGGTTTTAAACAAGATGTAGTCCCTTTTTTACAAGTTGCAGATGTTTTTGTTCTTCCTTCTATTTCAGAAGGGTTTTCAAATGCACTGCTTGAGAGTATGGCAACAGGACTTCCAGTTGTTGCAACAAAGGTAAGTGGCAATATTGATATAATTGAAAATGGTATAAATGGATTTTTAGTAGAACCAGAAAATTCAGAAGAATTAGCAAAGGCACTTGAAAAAATTTTAAAAGATGAAAACTTGGCAAGAAAAATGGGGGAAGAGAACAGAAGAAAAATAGTTGAAAATTATTCTATTGATAAAATTGTTGAGAAATACATTGCTCTTTATAATAACTTAATATCAAAAAGTATAATTAAACAAAATTAAAAGAGAAGGGTTTTAAAAATCTTTTGGGAGAAAATGTTTATTTGAATTTTTGTTTCTAAGGATGTATAATTAACAAAAATGTTAATTTTATATACCGAAAATGAAATATATAAAGATTAGAGAACTTAAAGAAAAAATTTATTTTACAACAAACGAAATCGCTGAATATCTTGGAATAAAAAAAGAATCGGCAAGAGTTCTTTGTTCAAGATATTCTAAAAAGGGACTAATTATAAGATTGAAAAGGGATTTATACATTTTAAGAGAAAAATGGGAAACTCTTTCTATTGAAGAATATTTTAATATTGCAAATATATTCCAAGTTCCATCTTATATTTCTTTAATGACTGGTTTATATTATCATCAGATAACTACACAGGTCCAAAGAAGGTTTTATGAAAGTATATCTTTGAAGAGAAGTATATGTTTTAGTATAGAGCAAACTGAATTTCATTATTACAAGATAAACCGAAAATTTTATTTTGGATTTTTTAAAAAAGATAAAATTTTTATTGCAGAAAAAGAAAAGGCATTTGTTGATATTCTTTACCTTACTTCTCTTGGAAAATATAAGTTTGATGTTTCATCAGTCGATTTAAGAAAACTTAAAAAAAATAAAATTGAAAAAATTCTTAAAATATATCCAGAAAAAACAAATAAAATATTTATAAAAATATGGAAGAGTTAATACAGCAAGAAAAATTTGAAATAGAAGTACTTGAATATCTGAATAGTAAAAAGTATTTAGATAAAATGATATTTGTAGGTGAAACAATGTTAAGATTGTGTTATGGATTGAATAGATTTTCAGTTGATCTTGATTTCTGGATAATTAAAAAAATAAAATTTGATAAATTTTTTTTGGACTTGAAAAATTTTCTAGAAGAAAAATATATTATTAAAGATTGTGCCAATAAATTCTCCACAATTCTTTTTGAAATTAGTTCTTCCGAATATCATAGAAATTTAAAAATTGAAATTAGAAAAGAAATTAAAAAAATTAAATATGAAAAAGCAATTGCATTTTCAAAATTTTCTAATATTCAGGTTCTTCTAAATTCAATAGACCTCAATGATATGATGAAATTTAAAATAGAAAGTTTTTTAAGCAGGAAAGAAATAAGAGATTGTTTTGATATAGAATTTCTTTTTAAGAGAGGAATTCCAATTAACTTAAATGTAAAGCAAGCAAAATTACTTCTAAAAGAAATAGAAAAATTGAAAGAAAATGATTATAAAATAAAACTTGGGTCGATTATTGAAAGAGAGGTAAGAAATTATTATTTGAAAAAAAATTTTTATATTTTAAAGATGGAATTGATGAAAATCCTTATTACTTAAATTATAAAAATGAAAAAAATATGTTATGTTATAGGAACTCTGAAAGTTGGAGGAGCAGAAAAACAACTTTATTACCTTGTTAAGAATCTTGATAAAACTATGTTTTCTCCTGTTGTTATTGCTTTAAGAGGAGGAATTTTAGAATATGATTTTAAAGAAATATGTTCATTAAAAATTGTTGGTAAAAGGTGGAAAATAGACCCCCTTTTCTTTTTAAAACTTGTGCCTATTTTGAAAAAAGAAAAAGTAGATATTTTACACACTTTTATGTTCACTGCAAATACATGGGGGCGCCTTGCTGGAATTATTTGTAAAATCCCTGTTAAAATTGTTTCTGAAAGAAGTATTGACCTATGGAAAAAGAGTTATCATTTTTTAATTGATAAAATACTTGGAAAATTTACAGATAAAATTATATGCGTTTCAGAAGAAGTGAGAAATCATTATTTAAAGAAAACAAAATTACCTTCTGATAAGTTTATTGTAATTGAAAATGGAGTGAACTTACAGGAGATAGAAAAAGTTAAAGAGAAAAAAGAAATTAAAGAAGAATTCGGAATACAAGATGATGATTTTGTTATTCTTACAGGAGGAAGATTATGTAAGGAAAAGTCAATTGATTTTTTTCTTTCTATTGTTCCTGAATTAAAAAAGCAAATGACTAAATTAAAAATTTTAATAGTAGGGGAGGGTGAAGAAAAAGAGAACCTTTTTAATATAACTAAATATTTGAAACTTGAGGATAATGTTATTTTTACAGATTATAGAAGGGATATTTTAAGTATTATTAAAATTTCTGATTTAGTAGTTTTAACTTCAAAATGGGAAGGTATGCCAAATTTAATACTTGAAGGTATGGCATTAAAAAAGGCAGTTATTTCAACAAATGTAGGTGGATGTAAAGAAATAATCCAAAATAATGTAAATGGTTTTCTTATTGAATATGGAGATAAAAAACACTTGATTGAAAAGATATTATTTCTTTATAAAAATTCAGGTGAAAGAGAAAAAATGGGAGAATCTGGTTATAAAATCGTAAAAGAAAAATTTGATTTAATTGTGAAAATAAAAGAGTATGAGAAAATATATTCAAGTTTTAAAATAGGGAAAAATTAAAAATGAAAAATAAAATAATAATTTTTTCTGCTATTCTTTTGACTTTTTTAATCTGGATACCTTATATTTTCCCCTATTTTTCTAATGTTGACGAACCGGCATATTTTCTGAATGCTCTTTCAGTTTTTAAAGGTAATGTACTATATAGGGATGTTTTTGAAAATAAAGGACCCATCATGACTTTGATTTGTCTTTTTTTTATAAAAATTTCACCTGAAAATTATACTTTCCTTTTTCATTTAACACTGTTTTTACTGCTTTTTATAGAGTCAATTCTAATTTATAAAGTTTTAGTTAAATTAAAACTTAAAAATTTGGCAATTTATGGATTTTTCTATCCAGTATTTCTTTCCTTGTTTTATCCAGGAAATATGACAATAGGTGGTGAACCATTTATAAGTTTCCTTTTACTTATTATTTTTTATATTTTTTTACTCTTTCCCAATAAGATAATTCCAATTTTTGTTATTGGCTTATTATCAGGTATAATTGTTTTATTTAAACCATTTGGCATTTTTCTTATATTATTACTTATATTTTTAATCTATTACAAATCAAAAAGTATTAAAAAAATATCTCTTTTTGTTTTTGCTTCAATAGTTCCCTTATTATTTTTTCTCCTTTATATTTTTAAGTATCATATATTCCATGATTTTTTACTATGGGCTATTAAATACCCTGTTTTTCTTTCCAGAACAGTACCTACTTTAAAAGAGTGCTATTTTATTTTTCCTATGTTAGGAAGAATCTTTTTATTAATTCCATTTTTTACAGTTTTTGGGATATACGAAATTATTAAAAAAAACAAAAATAGAGAGGAAATTTATATAATTCTTTTTTTAATATTTACTGCTTTATGGGGTGCATTGCATGGTCTCCCTTTTCCACACCATTATAGATTATTATTTCCTTTTTTATTTATTATTTCTTTAATAGGATATTTCAATATTGTTTTTTCTCAAAAATTTCAATTGAAAAACATTCTCAATATTTTCATAATTTTCTCTATTCTTCAAGGATTTTTTTATTGGAATGGAATTGATTTTTACAAAAAATGGATAGAATTTTTAAGTGAGAAAAAATGGACAAAAGAATATGAAATTAAATCAAACAGTGAAATTTTAGAATTCTTAAATAAAAATACTTCTCCTGAAGATAAAATAGTTATTTGGGGACATAATCCTAAATTATATCTTCTGTCTAAAAGAGACCCTGGAACAAAATTTAAAGCATGGTTTGACCCAGTTATTGGAATTGTTTTTTACGATATTCACAAAATACAGCAATTTCCAAATGCCGAAGAATTATTTATTTTTGATATAAAAAGAAATAATCCAAAATATTTTATAGATGCTACAAAATGTAGTTCTATTGGCATACCATATTATTCAGTTGATAAATATTATAAAATATATGAATTTTTATTAAATAATTACAAAAGGATTAAAGAATTAAATGGCTATGTAATATACCAAAATAAAAAAAATGTGTGCAATATGTGGAATAATAAAAAATGAAGGAAAAGTAGAAGAAAAATTATTATTTGAAATGACCTGCCTTATGAATTATAGAGGGCCTGACGAGGAAGGATATTTTATAGAAGAAAATGTAGGACTTGGTCATAAAAGATTGAGTATAATTGACCTAAAAACAGGCAAACAGCCACTTTTTAATGAAGATAAAAAAATTGTTCTTATCTGCAATGGTGAGATATATAATTTTAAAGAACTAAGAGAAAATCTTGAAAAAAAAGGGCATAAATTCAGAACAAATTCAGATAATGAGGTAATTGTTCATCTTTATGAAGATAGGCAAGAAAAATGTATTGATTATTTAAGAGGAATGTTTGCTTTTGCAATTTGGGATAGTAATGAAAAACAATTGTTTCTTGTAAGAGATAGGTTAGGACAAAAGCCACTAATTTATAGTTTAGTTGGAAAGGATATTGTTTTTTCATCCGAAATTAAATCAATCCTGTTATATCCAGAAATAAAAAAAGAAATAAATTTAGAAGCATTAAGTGATTATCTTACCTATCAGGCAATCCCCTCACCAAATACAATTTTCAAAGATATAAAGAAAATTCCCCCTGCCTGTTATTTAATATGGAAAAATGGAAATATAAAAATTGAAAAATATTGGGATATTGATTTCACAAAAAAAAATTATTTTAAAAATGAAAACGATTATATGGAATTATTATGGGAAAATTTAAAAGAAGCAACAAAATTAAGATTAATTTCAGATGTTCCACTTGGTGCATTTCTTTCTGGTGGAATTGATTCTTCAACAATTGTTGGAATTATGAGTGAAATATGTGAGATACCTGTAAAAACATTTTCAGTTGGTTTTGATGTGAAAGAATATAGTGAATTAGAATATGCAAAAATTGTTGCTAAGAAATTTGGAACACAACACCATGAATTTATTGTAAAACCAGATATTATCAATATCTTACCAAAACTTGTCTGGCATTATAATGAACCCTTTGCCGATTCTTCTATGATTCCAACTTATTATG
>DAOOVW010000010.1 GCA_035370465.1 bacterium
AACTTTTACTAAAAGTGATGTTTCTGGGTCAATCCAGGAAATTTTGTAAAATATAAAACTATTCTTCTCTTCTTTTTCTATATGTTTTTCCCATTTATTTATAAATGAACTTGATGGAATATTATTATAAATAAATGAAAAAGGAGGATTTTCACTTTCTAATAATAAAAAGTTGTTTTGACATTCATCTAACCATATAACTTCTCCATCTTCCATGATTATCTGTGCATCTGCCCAATCCGCTCTTGGATGGGATAAATCACCAGAAACAGAATTAACCTTTAGGATTATTTGTTGAACAGAAGAAAGGGGAATTTCTATAAAAAATGGTTTATCTCCTTTTTTTAAAACAGGTGTTTTTACCAATTCTTCGTCTTTCCCTTCAATACTACCTACAACACTTGCTATAAACTGCTGACTGTTATAATTATTATCATAGGTATCATCAATCCCAACTCCAATAAATGATTTGAAAACTTTTGCACCTTTTGGGATATTAACAAGGATTTCACTATTAGCATGCGTACTTAAACCATGCTCAAAACATTTATCACCAATTTTTATAGGTAATTCACCAAATTTTATTACAGGAAAGTCCTGCTTGATAAATTTTAACTGAACTGGTGCAGGAAAAAGTCGCTTATCTGTAAAACAAATAGATGCCCAATTCCCCACTTGCTTTTGTGTTTCTTCTATTTCTCTTTTATCCATTTCCTTTCCTCTCTTAATAAATGTGTCAAGATTTTTTATATTTATATTTGCTTTTAGTTTTTCAATATCTTTACACTCTTTAATTTCTTCTCTTTTGCTCTTAGCCTTACCCTCTCATTTCTTCCTGTCTTACCGATTTATCTGTGTCCTATTCCTACATTACCTCATTCAGTGTCTAAGAGCATTTTACTGGCAGAGTGGTCTATTCTTAATTCCCAGTGTCTCAGATATACGCAGCCTTATGGATGTTGACCGATCTCACCCTGTCACTTTTATCTTTATGAAAAAACTTCTTAATTTCTTCTAGATTGTATAAAGTTTTTTCCTTACATACAATAAACATTATCCTTAACATCTTTGCTGCTATCCCAGTAAGTACTTTCATCTTCTCTTTTTTATTCTCCTTTACTTTATATGGTAAGGTATAGCCCAAGGATAGGGGGAAAGAATGAGGGAAGAATTAAAGCAAGAATATAAATTTGTTTTCAAATATAGAGAAACACAGTTGTTCATATGAACAACTGAGGTTATGGGGCTTTTAAAGAATCCCAGACCAAAGTTCAGGAGTTCTTTACTTCAAATTCTCTATTAAATATCCTATTTTCAAACGATATGTTTTTAAAATTTCTGGTGAAGTAATATTATTTTCTACAAAATTATCTTGAAATAATTCATTTAGAAGTAAATTTGCTGCATCTAAATATTCATTATTATTTTTTTCATCCAATTTTATTTTTTTAACCTTATCTTCAAGAATAGAAATGTAATCAAAATCGTTTATCCCAGCAGCTACCATTTCCCACCTTATTGTATTAATTGGCTTTGTTTTTGTTGGATAAAGAAAATGAGCATTTCCATTTGAGCCAGCAACAAGAGGGTCTTTCCATGGATTATCATTTCCATAACCGCCAATACAATTCCAGTATAGACAACCACAATAACCATAACTTTTAATGCGCCAAAATTCTTTTCTTAAATTAAAATTTGATGCCTCTATATTTGCAGAACCTATATTAGCAGACCAAAACTCATCTCCTGTCTGCATCCTCTTTCTTATCCATTCAGACCTTTGAAGTCCTCTACACCAGATATTAACATGTCCAAAAAGATATTCAGGATTATCTCCATATATTGTTCCCAAAAATTTAAGTTTGGGCTCTATTTTATGGAGATATTCACAAAACTCCTTAATCTTAGGATATAAATTAGCAGGTGCCTCATCATAAGTATAAACAAAAGCAATATCAGTTAGTCCTGTTTTTTGTAAAATTCTAACAATTTCCTTAAATTTTATCTCATTCTTCACTAAAAAAGATGGTATATACAAAGATGTAATTTCTTTTTCTTTATAATAATTCAAAGCATTTATTATTTCATTTTCATCTCCATCCCATGGAATATTTTTTTCTCTTGGTGTAATTCTGTGTTTAAGATAATTTTCCTGACATAATTGCTGAAAATTTTTTGAGCTCCCTTGAAATCCTATTTCTTTCAATAAATTCTCTGATAAAAACCAACAACCAAAATCAGTCTTTAAATATGGTTTTTCTGGTAAAACAAAATCAAAAATTTTAAGTTTTACAGGTGTTTTTATTACTTGATTCTTCCCAATTTTTACACTTAAAGAGGATTTATAAATTCCTGAATTAATATTTTTTGGAATATTTACAATAACCCAAACTGGTATATTTGTTTTTGGTTCAACTGAAAAAGAAGATTCAGAAATTAATGGGTCTGGATACAAACCAATAGGAATATTTGCACTTAATCCCGATGGAGTATATGTTCTTACATACCCTACTTTATATATTTCTATTTCTTTTAAGCCAATTTTGTCTTTTCCTGATATAAAAGGATTTATATCAATTTTTACCAATTTATTTTCTGAAGAATTATTTCTAATTACTATTTGAAAAGCTACTCTTTCTCTTTTAGCACCATATATCTCCAATTGTTCTTTTTCCCCAATAGGAGTTAGTATATCATCTTTGAATACCTTTTCCTGAGTATCTACTTCCCATATAGATATTCCGGATGTCTTTTTAATTAAATAACCCCCTTGATACCCTTTTTCTCTTGTAATAAATCCTTTCCTTGTTTTTTTCCATTCAGATAATGAAACATCCTCAAATGAAATACCTTTTTTCAAAGGAAATATAATTTTATTTTCTTCACTTTCAATAGTTTCACCTAACTTTATCTCTTTGTTATTTTGATTAAACACTATTTCCAATTTACCTTCTGAAAAATTTTCTGGAATTTGGAGAGAAATTTCTAATGGATTATTTCCTGCCAAAATTATTTCTTTTGTTTTTTTAAGAATCTCTCCTTTTTCCAAATTATCTTTGTTAAATAATGTGAAAATGATTTCTACTTCTCCTAAATTTATTGGAGATGCTAATTCAACTATTAAATTGTTTTCCTGCCATTGATACCCAGAAACTATTTCTGGTGAAACCCACCCAACTTTTGAAACTTGAGGAATAATTCCAACATAATACAATGTTTCCCATTTTTCACCTGGTGCTAAATTTATCGTATTATAAGACCATTCTATACTATGATAACTATTCCAATAGCAGTAATAGTATTTTGTAATATCACAATATTTCGGGGTAAAATAAAGAAAAAAGTTATCACTATAAGCACCTATCCAGTTTCTTACAACATCAACAAATTTATCAGCAGATGGTTTTATATACTTAATTCCATCTAATTGTGGTAAACAAGTAAAAGATAATTTTCTATCTACAATATTATGAACCCAAGGTGTTAATGAAATTTTTTCCTTCCTATGATTTATAATTTCCCATACTATTGCAACTCTTGTCTCATTATCTTTCAATATATACTTTTTTATAAATTCTATATCTTTATTTTTATCACTTTTTGATAAATAAGAAAGAGTAAAAATTTGTTTATCGCCTTCCCTTTTTAACTCCCCTTCATATTTTGCTTGATTAATCTCACCTTCTGGATAACCCTGCCCAGCAAGTCGGTCTTCAGCAATACCACCAGCCCAATATTTACCTGTAAAAAATTCCTCTGTTAATTCTCTTTGTGCTGGTTTAAAAACAATACTACGAATCACTCCACCTCTTGCTTTATCAATAGTCAATTTCAAAAAATTATTTTCCATAATAACTGGCTCCACCAAATTCCTTTCAAAACTTACCTGACAACATAATGACTTATAAATTAAATGAGACAAACAAAATATCAAAAATACTAATAAAATTTTTTTATTCATTATTTCTCCTTTTCTTTTAAAATTTCATTTATGATTTTTTCCCTTATTATAAAAAAATCCTCATTTGAAATAGTTAAAATAGAAGTAAATGAATGTAATTATTAAAAAAAGTTTATTCTTTCCCAAAAATTTCTACCTCCGTTAAATTTAACCATTTATTTTCTAATGCCCATGTCGTTATTCTAATATATCTTTCATTTATATTAAGGTCAGTAAATTCAATATTCCAATTAACTGTTTTTGGTGGTTCAACTTTTTCTATAACTTTTTTTATCTCATATACAATGCCATCTTTACTAGAATATAAAACAGATTTACTTACACCAAACATGGGAGAAAGATTTTGACCTTTAAGTACTACATTTGTTATTTTTCTTGGCTTTTTTAAATCAAAATCTATTGTTATAAATGAATCATCACCAGGAACTCTCCAAAACACATAACAAAGCCCTGTATTAGGGGCATAAGAATCCCTCCCATCAGTTAGTAATCCCTTCCTTTCTTCAAAATCTCCATCTTCATTGACTATATAATAAATTTTATCTATTTCCCCATCCTTTTTAATACTTGCTTTTCCAATAACATTATTTTTTTCATCTAATATGTTTAATTCCTGCTTTCCTAAATTTGAAATTTTATCAGAACTTTTTTCAATTGAAAACTTAATATATCCTTTTTTTTCTTTAAAATCTATTTCAATAACTCCATCTTTATTATTTATAATTTCTCCTATAACCTTCCCTTCTTTATCTTTTATAATATTTCCTTCAACAATTCCCACCCTATATCTTATTAAATCATTATCTCTCTTTTTCCCATATTGCGGAACATCAAAATAGTGTCCAACAGATACTTTATAAGAAACACCTTCTTCTTTCGCAAAATTTATCATTTTTTCTTCTGAATAAATTAAATGAGACAAACAAAATATCAAAAATACTAATAAAATTTTTTTATTCATTACTTCTCCTTTTCTTTTAAAATTTCATTTATGATTTTTTCCCTTATTATAGAAAAATATTCATTTGAAATAGTTAAAATAGAAGTAAATGGAGGTAATAAACTAATTACTTTTTCTCTCGCCTTTTTCTCCCCAATTTTTTTACTTAAAATATCTTCAAGTGTTTTTAAATATTTATAATCAGTAATTCCTTCTCTTAACATTTCCCATCCAATTGTAGAGTACATTTTGCCTTCATCATTTAAAAACGGCCAGGCAATATACCAGTTAGAAGTCCCCCAATTATAAGCAAATCCCCAAATTCCTTTACAACCTGTATAATAAAGATATATTCCATACTTTTTTCTTATTTCATAAGGCATTGTGCTTCTTACTTGTGTTTGAATATGCATTTTATTTATATTGGCTTTTACCCACTCTGGTTCTACTGAACCCCATTGAGGAAAAAAGAAATTTGTATAGTTTTCTTCTTTTAATGCATCTTCTATACCGCCTACTACACAATTTATATCTATCAGTTGATACCACTTACGAAATCCAGCAACAGTATTGTTTGACCAAATTTTGCCATTGGCTTTTTTTATACATTTAAGTAGTTTTTCATAATTTTCAATACAATCAGGGTGAACATCTGGTTCATCAGTTGGATGAAAATATAATTTCATTCCTAACTCATCTGCTAAACTCATTATTTCTTTTAAAACAATATCAACAACATTTTGATATTCAGGAGTTTCTATCTCTTGCCCAGAAATTGTTTTTATCTGGTTAAATACTGGTTCTAATGTTCCATAAGGAAATGGTCCAGTAGTATTAAGTCCTTCTGTTTTATATACTTGTAATGTCTTTTTCAATCTTGAAGTATCTACTAAAATTTCATCTTGATTTTTCTTAATTGTAATTGGAGATGTCCATGGGTCTGTTGTAATACTGTTAATACCATGATTTTTTAAGTCCTCTATTCTTTTTGATGTTAAATTATCAAATGCCCCTGGTAATTTATTATCCCAGAGCCCAAAAATAGTATCTACTTGAGAAAGTTCAAATGGTAAAATTTTAACTTTTATTGGAATATATATTTCTTTATCACCGGATTTCAATATTACTTTCCCTGTCCAATCTGTAGATGAAATATCTTGAGGAATTTTTATCCTTAACCATAAGGAAGATGAACTTTTTGCTTTGACCTCCCATTTATTAGATGGATTTAGAATATCTGGATGAAGAATTTCACCAGTTGGATTTATAAATTCATATATAGTACTTTTTGTTGGTGAAAAAGTCAGGACAAAAACTTCTATGTTTTCTTTTGGGATAAATTTATTGTCAGGGCTTTCTAATGGTGTTGTAATAATATCAAAAATTATATTTTCTTCACTTTCATTTCTTAAAGAAAGGGTTATAGGAATAATTTCTCCAGGAGTGCATACTTTTTCAATTTTTACATTACATTCTTCTTCTCTTGGAAAACTACAAGGAAAAATAATTCTATCTGAAACATGTGTAAAAAATAAAAGCGGTTCAGAAAATTTTTCCAGTGTAAATGACATTTCAATAGAGTAAATTTCATTGATATTTCTAAAACTTATCTCATTTATACCCTTAATAATATAATCTGATATATTGAAAGCATAGACATAATATGCATTTTCAAATTCATATTTATTCCATGAAGTATTTGCATTACTAAAACTTGAAATACGATTATATGGGTCTCCATTTACTTCTGAATTATAAGGGGAGTAGTCACTATCAAATCTTAAAAACCATGCATCTTTGTCTTCAGAAAATAAATTTGTTGGTCTTTGTCCAATATAAGCAGAATTTATTAGAATTAATTTTTTGTTTATTAACTTCTTTTCTGAAATTGATTTTTTATTTATTGAAACTTGAAGTCCATAGTCCCCCCATCCTTCTCCCCTTTCTATATTAAATCTACCCTTTATCCATAAAACAGTATAACCATCAGGATTAGAAACATTAAAATTAAAACTTTTCTGTTCTTTCCCTTTTAGAATTAATTTTTGTTTTTTTATTAAATTCTCTTGACTAATATTTGCCTCAGAAAAAAGTAAAATAGGTGTAAATAAAACAAGATAAATCACAAATTTAAAACTTTGTCGCATTTTTTTTCTTTCCTCTACAAAAAGTAAATTGTTTATTTCTGTAATTCACCATCTCCAGCGAAAACCTGCCCATGTTGTCCCGATTCCTGTTCTTGGCCAATAACTATCTGGAATCCATTCAACATGGCCATCAAGAAACAGTAAATTCATTCCCCCAGAGTGTCTTGTATAAACCGCATATTTTCCAAGATCAGTGTATCCATAATATCCATCACCATATAAACTTTTTCCATCAAATACAATTGGAGTTTTAGTAGGAGTTGGATTTCGAGAAACTTTCTTATTAGCTGCTCCACTATTATAAGCATATCCAACTTTATAAAATGGATACCAGTCATAATATCCTGTTTGTAAAGCAGATGGGCACCTAAATGTTGTGAATGGAATTGCCGGTTTTAAGGGTTCCCATGTTGTAGGTGTTCCCGGTTTATAAGTAATTCTACTTATTAAACTGAACCAGCAATTAGAAGTCATCCCAACTCTGTTAGGAGGGGTATATCCATCATAATCATCACAATACATTAAAAAGGCATATCCTATCTGTTTTAAATTACTCATACATACTGACTGTCTTGCCTTTTCCCTTGCCTGACTGAGTGCCGGTAGTAACATCGCTGCCAAAATCGCTATTATCGCAATTACCACAAGCAATTCTATTAGAGTAAACCCTCCGCCACAAGACGCGGTGGACGCTGAAATACGCGCTCTCCCTCTATTCATTTCTATCACCTCCTATCTTAATAAATCTGTCAAGATTTATTTATATTTATATTTTCTTTTAATTTTTCAAATATCTTTATACTCTTTAATTTCTTCTCTTTTGCTCTTAGCCTTACCCTCTCATTTCTTCCTGTCTTACCGATTTATCTGTGTCCTATTCCTACATTACCTCATTCAGTGTCTAAGAGCATTTTACTGGCAGAGTTGTCTATTCTTAATTCCCAGTGTCTTTTCTTCTCTCCAAACTCTTTCCCTTTTTAAGTCCTGCCCGCCATCTTTGTAGACGGAAAGATGGAGAGGAATTTCTTCTTCACTTTATTTATATAACAACTCTTTTATTTTGTCAAGTCAACTTTGCCATTTCATTTTGGGCAATTATGAAAACACTTGTAAATAAATGGGTTAAAGAGATTTTAATTTGTTCACTACATTTCACTACATATTTGCAGAAACCCGTATGAAATAAGGTTTTTTCATTTTTGAGTAGCGAACTTGACTTGTCAATACCCCGAATTGCCTCATAAAAAAATCCATATAAAAAATGAGGACTTCTAACTCAAAGAAACAAATAAGCAAAATAATTTCTTTCTTTGAGAAACCAACTGATGTAGTAAAAAATTAGTAAGGAAAAGTTGTCCTCGTAGTGTATCCAACAGATACTACAAGAATACAAAAACGCCTTTCTCTTTTATCCATTTCTCATGCATTTTTTGACATTATTCAGAATTATTACATTTACTTACAATTACTTTTTACTAAATCACTTATATATTCAACAACATTTTCAACATCAACTTCTTGATATGTTTTTTCTTTTCTTTCTCTTACTTCAACTTTCCCTTCTTTTAATTTTTTTCCTAAAACAATCATTATAGGTATCCCAATAAGTTCTGCATCTGTCAATTTTACTCCTGCTGTTTCATCTCTATCATCAAATAAAACATTCTTTTTATTAGGAAAATCCTGATAAATCTTTTCTGATGTTTCTTTGACATCTGTTTGGGCAATAAGTGGGATTATAATTACTTTAAATGGAGCAATTGATATAGGCCAGATAATACCTTTTTCATCATAACTTCCCTCTATTGCCGCAGCAATTATTCTACTTACTCCTATTCCATAACATCCCATTACAATTGGTTTTTCTTTTCCATCTCTATCTACAAAATTTGCTTTCATTG
This sequence comes from bacterium, assembly GCA_035370465.1. Lineage (NCBI taxonomy): Bacteria > bacterium. The sequence continues at coordinate 8,950 of DAOOVW010000010.1, forward strand.
ACCTGCTATAATCAGTCCCTAATTTAAAAATATGTCCTACTTCAAGTTCATTTAAGTCCCCTTCTGCCACAAATTCTTCTGAAAATTTTCCTCCTATAACTCCTGAATCAGCAGTTCTTATATTTGTTTTAAGACCACATCTTGAAAAAATCCTTATATATGCTTCTTTCATTTTTTCATATGAAATGTCCAAGCCAACCTCATCAATATCAAAACTATAAGCATCTTTCATTAAAAATTCTCTTGCTCTTATAATTCCAAATCTTGGTCTTATTTCATCTCTGAATTTTGTCTGAATTTGATAAAGCAACAGGGGAAGTTGTTTCCAACTTTTTATATGTCTTCTAACAAGGTCAGTTATAATTTCTTCATGAGTTGGACCAAAAATCATTTCTCTTTCGCTTCTGTCAATAAATTTAATCATATCTTTTCCCATTTTCCCGTATCTTCCACTTTCTTTCCATAAAGAAGATGGTTGAAGTGAAGGCATTAAAATTTCAATTCCTCCACTTTTATTCATTTCTTGCCTAATGATATTTTCAACTTTTCTTAAAACCCTGTACCCAAGTGGAAGATATGTATAAACGCCAGAAGAAACTTTATCAATAAATCCACCTCTCAACATAAGTTTATGACTTATACTTTCTGCTTCTTTTGGGACTTCTTTTAAAGTTGGTATAAAATAATTACTCCATTTCATTTTTTACTCCTTTTTTATTATGGTACTGCCAAAATTACCTAATATCTTTTATAATTCTTTTCTTTATCTTTTAAGGTGTTTATAAGTATTTATATCCCTCCCCCTCATCTATCTTCTCCCTCCGCCACAATACTCGGCGGACAGGCACAGGGGAGAGGAAAAAAGGAAGAGAGCATTTCCCCTCTTTTTTATCTAATTTTTTAACACTACCTTTATGTCTTTTAATTAACAAATCATGTTGAATATTATTATAACTTCAAAACAGGAATTTAAAAAACTTTTATTATTGCTTAATTTTTTTAAATAAGATGTGTTATTGACAAAAGACATCTTTTTATTGTATTATAATTCCTGAACAAAGGGGCCGTAGTTCAGCGGATTAGAATGCCAGACTGTCGATCTGGAGGTCGCGGGTTCAAACCCCGTCGGCCCCGCTAATTATGTAAAAGCAAGGAAATTTGGAAAGTAGAGGAGAGGAAAATAACTCCCGCGACCAAAAGGGTATGGGAAAAGACATTTTCCCATATTTATAATAATCTAATAAAGCAATTCGTAGTGGGGGTATCGTTGGGAAAGGGGAAGCGCCCCTGTCCCAGGAGCGAAAGCGACGGCGCGGGTTCAAACCCCGTCGGCCCCGCTAAGTATTCTAACTTTGTAAGGGAGTTGAACCTTTTGGGTTCAAACCGACTAAAGTTGCTTACCTTGTTCCTCAGAGTTGGTGTTTGATGTTTTTTCCAAGCACAACGGGAGGTTGTGGAGATTTTTAAATTTTTCCCCTCACCCGAACCTCTCCCCTCAAGGGAGAGGAGAAAAAAGAGGATGATATATTTCCTTCTCCCCATCGGGGAGAAGATTAAGATGAGGGGGGATTTTAAATGTTAAGATAAGGGCATTTAATTGGTTTATAAAGGAAGGAAATAATAAAAATTTTCATCTTCTGTAACAATAGCGAAAAAAATTTTTTTAAGGTTTAAATACTTTAATGCAACTTAAATATGAAATGCCCTTTAAAATTTAAACAAATGGAAAAAGAATTTTATAAAAAATACTGGCATACAACATCTCATATAATGGCTCAAGCAGTTAAAAGATTATTCCCGGAAGTTAAATTAGGGATAGGACCTTCAATTGAAAATGGTTTTTATTATGATTTTTATAGAGAAAAACCATTTACACCAAAGGATATAGAAGAAATTGAAAAAGAGATGAAGAAAATTATAAAGGAAAATTATAAAATTGAAAGAATTGAAATGAATAAGCAACAGGCAAAGGAATTTCTAAAAGATGAGCCATTTAAATCTGAACTTTTAGAAGAAATACAGGACAATATTTTCTCTTTTTATAAGCAGGGTGAATTTATTGATTTATGTCGTGGACCTCATCTTGAATACACAGGAGAAGTGAAATTTTTTAAACTTCTTTCCATTGCTTCTTCATATTGGAAAGGAGATGAAAATAGGGAAAGTATGCAAAGGATTTATGGTATTTCTTTCAAAACAGAAGAAGAACTAAAAAATTATCTCAATTTTTTAAAAGAAGCAAAAGAAAGAGACCACAGAGTTTTAGGGCAGAAACTATCCCTTTTCAGTATACATCCTGAATATGGGTCAGGTCTTATTTTCTGGCATCCAAAAGGGGCAATTATTAGAAAAACAATTGAAGATTTCTGGAAAGAAATTCATCTGAAAAATGGTTATCAACTTCTTTATACACCACATATAGCAGATTCTACTTTATGGGAAAAGTCAGGGCATTATTCTTTTTATAAGGACTATATGTTTCCTGTAATGTATATGGATGAAAATAAAAAATTTCAATTAAAACCAATGAATTGTCCATTTCATATAATTATTTATCAGACAAAAACAAGAAGTTATAAAGAACTTCCTTTAAGGTGGGCTGAATTGGGAACTGTTTATAGATATGAAAAACAGGGTGTTTTACATGGACTTTTGAGAGTAAGAGGTTTTACTCAGGATGATGCCCATATTTTCTGTACAGATAAACAATTGGAAAATGAAATAAAGGAAATTTTAGACCTTGCTTTTTTCTTTCTTAAAAGTTTTGGATTTTCTGATTTTAGTGTTTTTCTCTCAACAAGACCAGAGAAGTTTGTAGGAACAATAGAGAATTGGGAATTAGCAACGAAAACACTTGAAAAATCATTAAAAGAGAAAGGAATAAATTATGAAATTGACCCTGGTGAAGGTGTTTTTTATGGTCCAAAAATAGATATAAAAATAAATGATTGTTTAGGAAGACAATGGCAATGTTCAACAATCCAGGTTGATTTTAATATTCCTGAAAAATTTGAAATAAAATTTATTGATGAAGATGGAAAAGAAAAAACACCTATTTTAATACATAGAGCAATACTTGGTTCTCTTGAAAGATTTTTTGGAGTTCTTATTGAACATTATAAAGGAAATTTTCCATTATGGCTTGCGCCTGAACAATTGAGAATATTGCCAATTACAGAAAAACATAATCAATTTTCAGAAACAATAGAAGAAAAACTATCTGAAAATTTCAGGGTATCAGTTGATTTAAGAAACGAGAAAATTACAAAAAAAATAAAAGATGCTGAAGATGAAAAAATTCCATATATGCTTATAGTTGGGGATAAAGAAATCCAAACAGGCAATTTTGCATTAAGAAAACACCAAAAAGGTATGCTTGGGAATTTCACACTTAAAGAAATTGAAGAGAACTTTAAAAATGAAATTGAGAAAAAATTGTTTTGATATTTACAATATTGTAAAATTTATATATAATTAAATAGGAAAATTAAATATAAGTTAGTAAAGTTTGTTAGACAAGGTACAAAAAGACAGAAAGAATTTACTCTTTCATAAAGTGGAGAGTGTTTCTTGTTTTAGTGGACATGAAAGAGATGTAGGGTTAGAGGGTAGTTTATCTTCTAATGAATTGTAAATTAAATAAATAGTAAAAGGGAGTAAGATATCAGAAAGGATAGATTTCAGGATAAAAGGTATAGAGTAAATTATAAAATAAGTGCTCCAAAGGTTAATCTTATTGGAAGTGATGGGAAGCAATTTGGAATTGTTAGTAGAGATGAAGCAATAAAGATAGCAAATGAGATGAATTTGGATGTTGTTGAAATTGTTCCAAATGCTAACCCACCGGTTTGTAGGATTATAGATTTTAAGAAATTCCTTTATGAACAGAAAAAGAAAGAAAAAGAAATAAAGAAAAAACAAAAAGGAATTGAAGTAAAAGAAATAAGATTTACACCAGGAACAAGTGAGCATGATTATAAGTTTAAAAAACAACATATTGAGAATTTTTTAAAAGAAGGAAATAGGGTAAGGGTTATTATATTTTTTAAAGGAAGGGCAATTTTACATAAGGAAAAAGGATATGAATTACTTGAAAAATTAACAAATGATTTAAGAGATATTGGAAAGGTAGAAATGAGTCCCAAAATGGAAGGAAATAGGTTAAGTGTGACTTTTATTCCTCTTTAAAAGGAGTGGGTATGCCAAAATTGAAAACAAAAAAATCAGTTGCTAAAAGGTTTAAAATTACAGGAACAGGTAAGGTTATGCATTATGGAGCAGGAGGAAGTCATCTTCTCTCAAATAAAAGCAGAAAGAGGAAAAAAAGAATTAAAAAAATTCAACAACTAAAAAATAAGGGAGATGTAAAAACAATAAAAAAGTTATTACCGTATAAATAGGAGAATTATATGCCAAGAACAAAAAATGCACCTAATTCCAGAAAAAGAAGAAAAAAAGTTCTTAAAAGAGCAAAGGGATATAAACAACTCAGGTCAAAAAGTTATAGAAGAGCAAAAGAATTCAGTGAGAAGGGATTGACATATGCTTTCAATGATAGAAAAAAGAAAAAAGGGAATTTCAGAAGATTATGGATAAAAAGAATTTCTGCTGCCTGTCAGATGCATAATATTTCTTATAGTGCATTCATTAATGGTATAAAAAAAGTTGGTATCAATCTTAATAGAAAGTCATTATCCGAAATTGCTTTTTACCAGCCAGATGATTTTGCTTTAATAGTTGAGAAGGTAAAAAAAGTGTTAAATGAAAAAATTTAGAAATTTTATAATTTTTCTTCTTTTAGTTTTCCTTTTTTACATAAATATTACTTTTACTCTTGGAGAAACATTTTCCTCAATTTTTTATCTCATTTCTTTTGATATTTCTTTTTCTGTTTTTATTATTATTGAAGTATTTTATTCATTCCAACTTTTAGACAACATAAGAAATTTACAAATAGAGATCTCAAAATTAAACCTGTCTTTAGGTGATTACCAATTAGAAGGAATACTTCTAACAACAATTATGTCTCTATTAGAAACAGAAGAATTAAAAGTTGAAGAAGTTATTGAAAAAATTGCTGAATCAGTAAAAAGTATATTTAAGGATGAAATTGTGGTAATTTATTTATTTGGAGGTAGATTTTTAAAAAAAGTAATAGGGGAGGATATAATTGAATTAGAAGAATTGGAAGAAATAAGTATAAAAAACAAACCACTTCTCATAAACAATACATCTTCTTTTATTATGTATAAAAATTTAAGTAATAAAGGAATTACATCTTTTATACTCACTCCATTTTATACAAGAAAAGTTGTTTCAGGAGTTCTTGGTGTTTTTTCGAAAAATAATAGGAAATTTACTCTTAAAGAGTTGGGACTTTTAAGAATGGTATCTGCTCCAACATCTTTGGTAATTGAAAATGCTGAATTATTTGAGAAAACAAAAATTCTTTCAATTACTGACTCATTAACATCTCTTTACAATAGAAGATTTTTTGAAACAAAATTAGAGGAAATTTTTTTAAAAGCAAAGGCAGAACAAAAAAAATTTTCTTTATGTATATGTGATATTGATTATTTTAAATATTATAATGATACAAATGGCCACCCAATGGGTGATATTGTTTTAAAAAATGTTGCAGAGATAATTAAAAATGGAGTAAAAGGTGGTGATATTGTTGCAAGATATGGAGGAGAAGAATTTGTAATTATTTTCCCTGATACAGAAAAAGAAAATGCAATAAAGGTTTGTGAAAAATTAAGAAAAAAAATAGAAGAATATAAGTTCCCTTATGAGAAAAACCAGCCAAATGGTGATTTAACTGTAAGTTTTGGAGTTGCTACTTTTCCTGATGATGCTTTAATTCCCGATGAATTATTAAAAAAAGCAGATGATTATTTATATAAGGCAAAAGAAATGGGGAGAAACAAAGTTATCAGTGCATGAAAACTTCATCTTTAAGTGTTTTCAATGCATCTTCTATTACTTTATCAATTTTATTTTCTGTTGACTTTTTTATGTCTTCTATCATTTTATTAGTCATATCTTCTATTTTTTTTAACTCTTGTTCTTTTTCTTTCTCTTTTGCTTCTTTATAGTTTTCAATTTCTTTTTTTAATAATTTCTCTTTTTCCTGTCTGAATTTCTCTTCCATATCCTGTATGTTCTCTTTTATTTTTATTCCTTCTTCTTCCGCTCTTTTTATTATATCTTCTGCATTTTCTTCTGCTTCTTTTATTTTTTCAATTTTATCCATTACCATTTTTTTCTCCTTACTTTGTTGAAGGTTCTGCCAAAATTTTTGTTATCTGTTAATTTCCCCCTCACTCTCGCCCTCTCCCCTATGGGGAGAGGGTATAGGTGAGGGGCGATTTCATCTCTTTTTCATCTATTTTTTGACACTACTTTGTTGAATTATACCTTATAATTGAGAAATTTTTAAAGTTCCATTTTCCAGTTCAATTATTACGCATCCGTCTTCAAGAAAGTAATTTTCAAAAGTTCTTTTTATAATGTCATATTTTTTTCTTCTTGCCGGGAGAATTGTAAGAACACTATCCAATTCATTTAATGAATCAACAATTTTTTTTCTTTTCTTATAGCTGTTAAGATAGAAAATTCTCTGTTTTCCTTCAATTTCTTCTTCAAGAGAAAGAGCAAGAAAAATATCTAAAATTTCTTTTTTTATTGTAAAATTCTTTCCTCTTTTTTCTATTTCATAACCATATAAAATTTCCTTTCTTTCATCTGAATTATTATTCTCTGATTCCCAGACATTTTTTACAGATACATATTTTTTAAGCTGATTTAAAGTTCCTGTGTGGTTTAATTGATTTTCTTCTGTATAAATTAAAGTAATTTCTTTTAATTTTTGCTTTTTTATAAAATCCAATAAAGAATTTAAAAAATTTCTGTCCTTGAAATCATCAGGAGAAAAAAGGACCCCTTTTTCTTCTTCTTTTATTAAGAAACAAGGTTTTTTATATGAAAAGAAATATATCTTTTTACTTCTATCTGGTAGATTATATTGATAAAATGAAAAAGATAAAGAAAGTAAAAAAACAAAAATAAGGACATCCTTTATTTTTTTGTTGTTTTTTAAAAGAGCCCATATAAGAAATGAGTATAATGTAATTACCAAAGGAATTGGGAAAAAACAATTTAATTCAGGGGTATATAAAGCAAATGTTTGCATTAAATTTAAGAAAGTATTTGCTAAAAATCCAGAAATTTGAAAACCAAAAGGAAAAATAAAAGAAAATAAGGAAATGAGAATAAGAACTACTGAAAGTGGAATTAAAAAAATGTTTGAAAGAAAACCGATAAAATAAAATTTACCAAAATTGTAAAGAATTATTGGTAGAGAAGCAATTTGGGCAAAAGTTGTAGTTACTATGAAAGTAAGAAATGGTTTTTTTATAAAATTAAATTTTCTCACAGTGTAAATTATTGTAAAAGTTGTAATAAAAGAAAGTAAAAAGGAAAGATTAAAAAGAGAAATTGGGTTTAAAATTAACATAAGAAAAGCAGCAATAAAAATTGAATCAGGTCCCTCAATATCTCTTTCAAATATCTCACCCAATAGAAAAAAAGTGAACATCAATGTTGCTCTAATAATAGGAATTCTTAATCCAGTAATAAGAGCATAACTCCATAGAAAAATAAGGGCAAAGGAAGGGAAAATTTTGGGATGTTTATTATTTAATTGAGCAAATGGGATAAAAATAATTCTTAAAAAAAGAAAAATGTAAGAAAGATGAAGTCCTGAAATAACAAGTAAATGATAAGAACCACTTTTAACACCCAGTGTTCTTAAAAAATATGGAATTTTATCTTTTCCAATTACTATTGTTTTAAGTAATTCTCTTTCTTCTGGTTTATATGGTAGATACCTTTCTATTTTTTCTTCTCCACTTTTTCTAATTTTTGCAATACTTCTGTAAAAAATATTTTTAAATCCAATTTTTCTTAAATAGTTTGCTTTCAATGTGTAAAAGACACCCTGCCTGTTATAATATTTTTTGCTGTCAAAATCCCATGGATTTTTCTTCTCTGCTATTTTCTCAATTTTTACATCTTTTATCTCAATAATTTCTCCTTTTTCAAGGTTTGCCGGGACTTTTAATTCTAAAATAAATTTATCTCCATTATTTTCAACTATAAATGATGAAGAAAAAGGAGAAATTTTATTAAGAGAGACAACACAACATTTAAGGTGAGATAATTTTTTATTATCAAAATTGAGGTCATTAAAACTATCTTTTTTAATTCTTGAAGTAGAAAGCAGTCCGCATATAAAAAATAAAATAGCAAATATTAAAGTTTTTCTTTTTGTAAAAATAGAAATGAAAAGAATCAAGAATAAATAAAAAAAACTAAAATTGAAATTTAATCCAAGTAAAATACCAGAAATTAGAGATATAAAATATATTAACTTTACCAATTTTCACTCTAATGTTTTTCACCAATCAATTTTTCAAAATAATGTCCTTTAAAAGTTGTTATAACTTTCCCCTGCAGGTATATTTCAGAAAAATTCTTGTCAAAGGAAATAGTTAAAATTTCTCCAGACCTTGCTATTATTTTAGTGGGCATTTTTGTATACCCAAGAAGATAACTTATAATTGCAGAAGCAACAGAACCAGTCCCACATGAAAGTGTTTCATCTTCTACGCCTCTTTCATAGGTCCTTATTTTAATTGTTTTTTCATTTTCAGGAGTAATCCAATCAACATTTGTCCCTTCGGGAGAAAAAATTTTGTGGTATCTTATATTTCTTGAATCATTTATAATATCAATCTTATCAGTATTATCTGTAATTATAACAAAATGAGGAACTCCTGTATTTATAAAATGCCCTTTTATTTTTTTATTTTCCAGGTTCACTTCAATATTTAATTTATAATTACCAATTATTTTTAACTCTGCCTTTATTTCTTCTCCTATTATTTCGCCTCTTAAAATACCACTTTTTGTTTCAATAGTTAATTTCTTTTTTCTTTTTATTCCTTCATCATAAGCAAATTTTATTATGCATCTCAACCCATTTCCACACATTTCTGGTTCTGAACCATCAGGATTGAAAATTCTCATCTTAAAGTCAGCGTCTGTTGAATTTTCAAGTAATAAAAGTCCGTCTGCTCCAACACCAAACTTCCTATCACAAACACTTATAGCGAATTTATTTCTTTCTTTGATTAAAAACTTCCTATTATCTATAACAACAAAATCATTACCAGAGCCAACAATTTTTGAAAATTTTATTTTTCTCATATTTTCATAGTTTACAAAAACATCCTTTCTCTGTCAATTTAACGAATGTGTAGAAAAATACAAAAAAAATTATCTATCACTTGTAAAGAGGTTAGAAGAAAATAAAAAGGCATTATTAAATATATTAAAATTACCATATAGACATAGAATAAGTGTAAGGAGTACAAATTTAATAGAGAGGTTATTTGTAGTGGAAAGGAGGAGGACAAAAATAATACCGCAATTTTTGACAGAACAGAGTTGTTTAAAGTTGGTATTCAGTGTATTATGGAGAGATAGTTATAAATGGCAGGAAATACCGATGTCCGCAGGATCCCCTCAGCCCAGAGAAATTCTGTGGACCCTACGGGCGAGCATGTGGATATTTTTATAATTTTTGTAGTTAAAAATTTTATGGATGGTTGTTTATTGTTTTTACAGGGAAAAATAGACATTACCCACTAGGTTATTTATTAGAAATTACTGGAATTAAAGGATTTTATTTACCTAAGTGTTGTGAAGTTGCAACAGTAATTGTTCTATAATCATTTTTATCAACTGCACAGTAAAAATGGTAAAGAATTCCTTTATATAAAATTACGCATGGTTTATGAGCATGTTTACCATCAATATCTTCATCCGTTCCTATATCAAGAATTGGTTCAGGAACTTTTTCCCATTGTTTCAAATCAACCGAAAAAGCAATTCCATCTCTAGCATTTTTTTTATCTACTCCACAATAAAACATAACCCATTTATCTTTATACTTTACCAGATAAGGGTCTCCGACTACTAAATCCCAATTATTCGCATTATTTCTGTTAATTACTGGATTATTAGAATATCTTACCCATGTTTTTAAATCTTTAGAAGTAGCAAAACCTATTTCTTCTATCCAATCACCACTAAAAGCAGGTTTGGCATTATAAAAAAGATAAAATATCCCTTTTTCTTTCATAAGGAATGTTCTAAAAATTCCTCCCTGTTCCCATTTCATTCCATCAGAAGGAACCATAACAGGATTGAAATCTGCTTTTTCCCAGTTAATTAAATTATCAGAGTATACAATTCCTACAGAACCAGGCCCTTTTTCATATCCTTTTTCAGGATAACCTGTATAGGTTGCCCAATATTTTCCTTGCCATTTCATAGGAATTGGTAATTCACCTAATTGATTATTTTCAAGAAGAATTGATAGAGCAGCAGCACCATAACTATCAAATCTTCCTTTTTCACCCCAATCCAAAATCATTCTTTCTCTTTTCCAGTTTATTAATTCATCACTAGAAGCAAGTCCTGAACGATATCCTTGACCATCAAATCCTATATAACACATATAAAATTTATGTTCATACCAGAAAATAAATGGACAATCTACCATGTCTTTATCAAAATCCCCTTCTTTACCAGTTGGCTCAAGAATTGGTATACCTAATTTATACGGTGTTAATAAATCTTGAATTGCTTTTTTCATATTTATTTTTTATAAACTTAAATTGCGAAATTCTATTTTATAATTTAGCAAGTTTCCTACTTCAAAACTATTTGTTATATGCATAAAAGGTATTTTTAATTGCACTTAAAAATCTTTCTTTCAAATTATCTTCCATATGTAAATTATAACATTTTAAAAATTTCACATATAGTTCTTTACTAAATGTGTTGAGAAATAAATAAAAAATTGAAATTTAAGGTGTTTTTTTATAAAATTATTATAGGGAAATAAAATGAGAGTTGTAATACAAAGAGTGAAAAAGGCATCTTTATATATTGAAAATAGTTATAAGGGGTCAATTGATAAAGGGGTGGTTGTTCTTGTTGGGTTTAAAAAAGGCGATAGTGAGAGTGAGGTAAAATATATAAGCGATAAGATATTTAATTTAAGAATTTTTGAAGATGAAAATGGCAAAATGAATTATCCAATTGGAAAAATAAATGGAGATATAATGCTTGTTCCTCAATTCACGCTTTATGGAGATGTGAAAAATTCAAATAGACCTGATTTCAGTAATGCAGAAAATTTTTCAAAAGCAAACACACTCTTTGATATATTTAAAAATGAAATTAGAAAAACAGGACTTAATCTTTTATGTGGTGAATTTGGCAAGGAAATGCTTGTTGAAATACATAATGACGGGCCAGTTACAATAATAATAGATAAATAAATATGAGAAATAATTATAAGAATGAAAAAGTTGTTGTTGATACTTCTACTAATTGGGTTTATATTGGGATATTGAAAGACGAGGATAATACTTATTATATTCTTGATGATGCAGATGCTTTTGACATAAGTGAGACATCTTTAAGTAAAAATGAATATCTAATGATGGTAAAAAAAGATGGGATTGTACCAAATAGAAAAAAAGTAAAAATTCTAAAATTAAAAGTTGTTGCAATTACTCTTTTGTCTGATATACTTGAAAAATAATGGAAAAATTACTTGCTATTTTTTTTGGTTTTATTTCTGGTATGATTGTTTATTCAGGTGTTGGATTTTACTTTACAAGGAAAATTGAATTAGCCAAAAAGTATAAATTTAGGTTAATTGTTTTTTCTATTATTTTGGTGGTCTCGTTAATTTTAAAAGCAGTAATAAAATGAATAGAAAAGAAAGGATGATTTTCAGAAAAAATTTATACAAAAAAATTTTAAAAAAGAAAAATGACTATTATGAAGTTTTAGTTCAATTATCCAATATTTATTCTATCTTAAATTTTTATAAAAAAGCACTTGAAATAGATAAAAAAATTGTTGAACTTTCCCCATCTGACCCAATTGCCTGTTATAACCTTGCTTGTGATTATTCTATAATTGGCGATATTAAAAAAAGTGTGAAATGGTTAAAAAATGCTATAAATTATGGGTATGATGACTTTGAATATATGGAAAACGACCCTGACCTTGAAAATTTAAGAAAATCAGGAATTTTCAAATGTATTTTTAATAAAAATAATTAAAATGAGAAATTTTTTTTACATATGTGCAAAATTACTTGGATTTTCTTTGTTTAAAATTCTCTTTGATTGGGAAATTAAAGGGAAAGAAAACATACCAAGAAAAGGTGGGTTTATAATTGCTTCAAATCATTTAAGTTATTTGGACCCACCTATTATTGGAATTGCCTCTCCAAGGAAAGTTCATTATTTGGCAAAATCGTCTCTTTTTCAGATTCCTGTTTTAAATTTTCTTATTAAAATTTATGGAGCAATACCTATTGAGAGAGAAAAAGAATATTCAATTTCCATAAGAAAAGGTATAGAGATATTAAAAAAAGGAGAGGGACTTGTTATTTTCCCAGAAGGAACGAGAAATCCAGAGGGAAATATAGAAATGCCCAAAAAGGGGGTATCTTTTCTTGCATATAAGACAGGGGTTCCTGTAATTCCAACAAAATTAAAAGGAACAGAAAAAGCACTCCCTAAGGGCAAGAAATTTCTAAAACCAGCAAAAGTGAAAGTAATTTTTGGCTCATCAATAAAAGTTGAAAATAATGATTATATAAATCAGGCAAATAGAATAATGAAAATAATAAAGGAACTAAATTGAAAAAAATAATTATTGCAAAAGATATTGGTTTTTGTTTTGGAGTTAAAAGAGCAGTTAAAATTGCAGAGGAAATACTTGAAAAAAAGGGAAAATTGGCAAGTTTGGGAGATATTGTTCATAACCCTTTTGTTATGGAGCAATTGATAAAAAAGGGGTTGAAAGTTTACAGGGAAGAAAAAGAAATTAAAAATGTTCCTTTCATAATAAGGTCTCATGGACTGCCTGTATCAAAAATAAAAACGCTTGAAAAAAGACAAATTGAAATATATGATGCTACCTGTCCATATGTTAAAAAAATTCATTATTTGATAGAAAATTTGGACAAAGAAAATTTTTTTATTATAATAATAGGAAATAAGTTCCATCCAGAAGTTATATCTTTAAAGGACTATGGTAGAAATATATTTGTTCTTGATGAAGAAATAAAAAATTGTAATAAAAAATTTGAAAAAGTTGCTATAATTGGGCAGACAACTTTATCTTTTAAAAAGTATCTTGAACTTGGTGGGAAGTTAATTAAAAAAATTGAAAGTAAAAAAACAATAGTTTATAATACTATTTGTAAAGTCACAGAAAATAGACAGAAACAAGCAACTGAAATAAGTAGAGAAGTTGATGCTGTTTTTATTCTTGGTGGTAAAAGCAGTTCAAATACAACAAAATTATATGAGTTATGTAAATTGAATAATAAAAGAAGTTTTCACATTGAAAATTTAGAAGAAATTGATAAAATAGATTTAAAAAAATTTAATTCAATAGGAATTGTTTCGGGAACATCAACTCCAGAGGAATTTATAGATAGAGTTTTAAATTATCTCAAAAAAAATGATTTTAAGGAGGTTATTTAAATGAAGAATGAAGTGAGTAAATTACTTGAAGAAAAAATTTCAAGTTTCAAACCAGGTTCTTTAGTGAAAGGAACCGTTGTAAGGATTTCAAATGATGAGGTAATAATTGATATTGGATATAAGTCAGAAGGTGCTGCTCCAAGAGAAGAATTTAAAGGCATGCAAGATGATGTCAAAGAGGGTATGGAAGTTATGATAGTTGTTGAGTCATTGGACCCCGATTCAAATGGACTTATTCCTCTTTCAAAGGAAAAGGCAGATATAACATTGAATTGGGAAAATATTGAAAAACATTTTAATGAAGATAAACCAATTGAAGGGGTGATTTTTAAAAGAGTTAAAGGTGGTTATAGAGTTGATATAGGTGTGACTGCTTTCTTGCCAAAATCACAGACAGATATAAAACCAATTGCAGACCCGAATGAATGTCTTGAAACAAAATCATATTTTAAAATTATTAAATATGACCCATTAAGAAAAAATATTGTTGTTTCAAAGAAAAAATATTTAGAAGAGGAGAGAGAAAAAGAGAAATTTGATTTTCTAAAATCGCTGGAGAAAAATCAATTAGTTACAGGAGTAATTAGAAATATAGTGGATTACGGTGCATTTATAGAAATTGATAATGGGGTTGTTGGACTCCTACATATAAATGATATGAGTTGGGGAAGAATAAGCCATCCATCACAACTTTTTGGAATTGGGGAAAAAATTGAAGTAGTTGTTACTAATGTTGACCTTGATAAACAGATTGTTTCTTTTGGGCTTAAACAAAAAACACCAAATCCATGGGAAAATATTGAGGAGAAATATCCTGTTGGTTCAGTTGTTGAAGGAAAAGTTGTAAATATAACTGAGTATGGTGCTTTTATAAAAATTGACGAAGGAATTGAAGGACTTTTACATATTTCTGAACTTTCATGGACTGGTAGAATAAAACATCCTTCAGAAATTGTTGCAATGGGAGATACAGTTAAAGTGAAAGTTGTTGATATAAAAAAGGACCAGCAGAAAATTTCTTTCAGTTTGAAACAATTAGAACCAAATCCCTGGCCTGAAATAGCAAAAAAATACAAAGTTGGAACTGTTGTTAAGGGGAAAGTTTATAATATAACTGATTATGGTGCTTTTATTGAAATAGAAGAAGGGATAGACGGGCTTTTGCATATTTCAAATATTTCAGACCAGCCAATAAAACATCCATCAGAGGTTTTAAGAAAAGGGCAAAAAATAGAAACAATGGTTCTTGAAATTAATTCTGATGAGAAAAAAATAAATTTAGGGTTAAAACAATTAGGTGAAATTGTAAAAAAAGGAGAAGAAAATGAGAGTGATAGTGAAGAGTAATTATGAAGAAATGAGTGAAGAGGCAGCAAAGATAGTTGCAGAACTTGTAAGGGAAAAAGGTGATTGTGTTTTAGGACTTGCAACAGGTAGTACTCCTGTTGGCCTTTATCACCAACTTGTTAGAATGCACAAAGAAGAAGGACTTGATTTTTCAAAAGTTAAGACATTCAATTTAGATGAATATTATGGAATTTCTCCCCAACATCCCCAAAGTTATAGATATTTTATGAATGAAAACCTTTTTAATGGAATAAATATAGATAAAAAAAATACATTTGTCCCTGATGGAACTATTCCACTTGAAGAAATTGAGAAGTATTGTGATGAATATGAAAAAATGATAAAAAAAGCAGGGGGAATAGACCTTCAGGTTCTTGGTATTGGGAGTGATGGACATATTGCTTTTAATGAACCAGGGTCTCCTCTTTCTTCAAGAACACGCCTTGTTGCACTGGATAAGCAGACAATAGAAGATAATTCAAGATTTTTTGATAATATAGAAGATGTTCCTAAATTTGCACTCTCTATGGGTGTTGGAACAATTCTTGAAGCAAAAGAGATATTGTTTCTTGTAAATGGAGAAAAAAAAGCGGAAGTTGTGGCAAAAGCAATTGAAGGACCAATAACATCTCTTATTACTGCTTCATCTTTACAATGTCACCAAAAGGTAACCACTATATTGGATGAAGCAGCAGCAAGCAAATTAAAAAGAATTGAATATTATAAATTTAAAACAGAATCAGAGAAAAAAATAAACAAAAAATTATTTTAAAAATGGGACTTATTGAAAATTTTATAGAGAAAGCAAAAAGAAATAAAAAAAGGGTTGTATTTCCAGAAGGAGAAGAAGAAAGATTAATTGAAAGTGCTATAAAATTAGAAGAAGATGGTATAGCAAGGCCAATACTTGTAGGTAGAAGAAATATCATAAAAGAGAAGATTGAGGCACTAAAAATTCCTTCTGATAAAATTGAAATTGTAGATATTGAAAATAATCCTTATATTGATGAATTTGCAAATGTTTATTCTGAAAAAAGAAAAATAAAACTATCCATTGCTCAACGACTTATTAAGAGGGAGTTAATTTTTGGTGGTATGATGCTTTTAACAGATAAAGTTGATTTAATGATTGCAGGGGCAGCAAATACAACTGCCTCTGTTATTCAAGCATCTTCTTTAACAGTTGGGTATAAACAAGATACATCAACCCCATCAAGTTTTTTTATAATGGTCTTGCCTGATAATAAGATTTATTTTTATGCTGATTGTGCTGTAAATATTGACCCAACTTATGAACAACTTGCAGATATTGGTATATCAACTGGTGAAAATTTTGAATGTCTGATTGGAGAAAAAGCGAAAGTTGCTTTTCTCTCATTTTCAACAAAAGGATCTGCCTCACATCCGTTTGTTGAGAAGGTCCAGAAGGCAGTAGAAATAGCAAAAAGTAAAAATAGAAATTTTCCTGTTGATGGAGAATTTCAAGCAGATACTGCTATTGTTTCGGTTGTTGCAGAAAAAAAATTGAAAGAACCATCAGAAGTTGCAGGAAAAGCAAATGTTTTAATTTTTCCTGACCTTAATTCTGGAAATATATCTTATAAACTCACTCAATATCTTGCAAAAGCACAGGCATTGGGCCCAATTTTACAGGGATTTGCTAAGCCAGTAAGTGACCTGTCAAGAGGGGCAAAGGTTGAAGATATTATAAAAACGACCGCAATTTTGTCCTGTATGTGTTGAATAAAAAAAGTGTAAAATGTAAAGAGGCAAATGCAAATTTAAAGTGTAAAGTAAGGAAAGAATAGAAAGTAGGAAAAGAAAATTTAATATAATCCTTCACCTATTTTCTTCCCAAATGAAAAGAAAAAGGAGAGAAAGGAGAAAAAAATGAAAATTTTAATATTTGAAGATGAAAATTGGAAGAATTTATTACCTTTAAGTTATATAAAAAATACATTTGAATTAAGATGTGGTTATTATACTTTATTTGAGAGAATTGCTCAAAATTTTAATGGTGAAAAGGGACTATGGGTTAGAGATTATATTTCTTCTCTTACAAAAATTAAATTCAATTTACCCACAAATGATGAAAATTTTATAAAAGATGATATTTTTATTATAAATGGGACAACAATAATTGATGGGAAAGTAAATATTGAAGAAGAAAAAATTTTTGTTGATGAATATAATAATATCCTTTATGGATATATAAAAAAAGAAACAGTTGAAAAATTCTGGGAAGGAAATTTCTGGAAATTTCTTTCTAATTTAAAAGAAAATATAAAAAAAGAAAAAGTAGAACTTATTTCTATAAAATATCCCTGGAATTTAATACATTTTAATGGGCAACTTTTAAAAACTGATTTTGAAAATATACAGAATAAAAAAATTGAAGGTGAAGTTTCCGGAAAATGTGAAATAATAAATGAGAAAAATGTTGTTATAAGAAATGAGGCAAAAATACATCCATTTGTTGTTCTTGATGCATCAAAAGGACCAATTTTTATTGATAGAGAAGCAGAAATTTTCCCATTTGCAAGAATTGAAGGACCATCTTTTATTGGAGAAAAAACACAAATTATGCCAGGAGCAAATATAAGAGAGGGAAATAGTTTTGGTCCTGTTTGCAGGATTGGTGGTGAAGTAGAAGAAAGTATTTTTCATTCCTATTCAAATAAATATCATGATGGATTTATTGGGCATAGTTATATTGGGGAGTTTGTAAATTTAGGTGCATTAACTACAAATAGTGACCTTAAAAATGATTATAGCGATGTAGTTGTTTATCTTTGTGGTAGCCCAACAAATACAGGTGATTTAAAAGTTGGCTCTTTTATAGGAGACCATACAAAAACAAGTATAGGGACATTATTTAATACAGGAACAATTATTGGTATTATGTGTAATATTACTGCGGGTGGAATATTGCCAAAATATTTTCCTTCTTTTACCTGGTATATAAACAATAAATTTATGAAAGGAACAGGTATTGAAACAGGTATAGAAACAACAAAAAAGGCAATGGCAAGAAGAGGAAGGGACTTACCAAAAGAGGAAGAAGAAGTTATAAGATATTTATATCAAGAAACAGAGACAGAAAGAAAAGAATATGTAAAAAGAAGCAGAAAGAAACAATAACAGGGAGAAAAAATGGAAGAAAAAGAAATTGAAGAAAGAGCAAAAAAAGTTGTATCTTCTATTCTTGGTGTAGATGAGGAAAAAATAAAAAGCGAAAGCAGGTTTGTTGAAGACCTTGGAGCAGAAAGTGTGGCAAGTTTGGAACTTGTTGCTGGTTTTGAAGAAGAATTTGATATAGAAATGGATGAAAATGCAGCACTTGAAGTTAAAACATTTGGTGATGCAGTGAAGTTCATTAAAAAATATATAGAGGGAAAATGAAAGTTCTTGTATTTAATTGTGGAAGTTCCTCAGTTAAATTTAAGTTATTTGAAATGCCTGAGGAAAAACAAATTGTTGAAGGTTCTGTTGAAAAAATTGGTGAAGAGATTTCATTTTTTACATTAAAAAAAGAAAGTGAAGCAAATAAAGAAGAACTTAAAATAAGAAATCATTTAGAGGCATTACAACTTATAGCAAAATCCCTTGTAGATAAAAAAAACGAAATTATTTCTAATTTAGACGAAATAGAAGGAGTTGGTCATAGAGTTGTTCATGGTGGAGAAGGTTTTGATAAAAGTGTTGTAATAGATGAGGCAGTTATAAAAAAAATTGAAGAGTATCAGGGACTTGCTCCTTTACACAATCCTCATAATCTTGCTGGAATAAAAGCAGGGATGAAATTTTTCCCCAAATCAGTACAGGTATCTTCTTTTGATACTGCTTTTCATTCTACAATTCCAGAAGTTGCTTATATTTATGGGATACCATATAAGTTTTATGAAAAATATCAACTGAGAAGATATGGTTTTCATGGGACTTCTCATAGATATGTAGCAAGAAGAACAAGTGAGATAATGGGAAAAGGAAAATATGATATAAATGTTATAACATGCCACCTGGGAAATGGTTGCAGTGTAACTGCGTGTAAAAATGGGAAAAGCGTTGATACAAGTATGGGATTAACACCATTAGAAGGACTTATTATGGGAACCAGGTCTGGGGATATTGACCCTGGAATTATATTTTATTTAGGGGAAAGTAATGGTCTTTCGTTTTCTGAAATAAACAAAATTTTTAATAAAGAAAGTGGTCTACTTGGAATATCTGGTGTCTCAAATGATTTTAGAAATTTAATGGAAAATATTGAAAATCCAAGAGTAAAACTTGCAATTGAAATTTTCTGCTACCGACTCAAAAAATATATTGGTTCTTATATTGCTGTCTTAGGTAAAATAGATGCTATTTCTTTTACTGCTGGAATAGGTGAAAATGTCCCTTATGTAAGAGAAAAATCACTTGAAAATCTTGAGAATTTAGGAATTGAAATAGATAAAGAAAAAAACAAAAAAATTACTGAAAGAAAAGAAGGAGAAATAAGTAAAGAAAGTTCAAAAATAAAGGTTTTTGTAATACCTACAAATGAAGAATTAAGAATCGCTTATGATACATATCAACTTACACAAAAAACAAAATTATGAACAAAAAATATATTGTTATTACTGGAGGAGCAGGTTTTATAGGAAGTAACCTTGTTCAATATCTAAATCAAAAAGGAATAGAAAATATAATAATTGTTGACCATCTTACAAATGAAAAATGGAAAAATTTAATTGGTAAGAAATTTATTGATTACATTGAAAAAAATAAATTTTTGAAGTTGATTTCTGAGGGACCCTATGGAGAAAATAATAAACTACCATTTGAGATTGAGAAATGTGTTCATTTAGGTGCATGCACTTCAACAATTGAGAAAAATGTGAATTATGTAATAAGAAATAATTTCCTTTATACAAAAAAATTGGCTGAATATTGTTTTTCAAAAGGAATATATTTTATTTATGCTTCATCTGCTGCTACCTATGGAAATGGAGAAAATGGTTTTTCTGATGATGAGGAGAATATTTTTTCTTTAAAACCATTAAATATATATGGATTTTCAAAACATTTATTTGATTTAATTATGGTTAAAAATGATTTATGGAGAAGAAATTTTTGTGGTCTTAAATTTTTTAATGTTTATGGACCAAATGAATACCATAAAGGAGAAATGAAAAGCGTAATAAACAAAATGTACTATCAAATAATAGAAAATGGATATGTTACACTTTTTAAATCATATAGAGACGATTACAAAAACGGTGAACAAAAGAGGGACTTTATTTATGTAAAAGATGTAGTCGATGTAATATATTTTTTCCTCCAGAATAAAAAGTGTGGAATTTATAATGTCGGAACTGGCAAAGGTGAAAGTTTTAATAAAGTGGCAGAAGTATTATTTACTTTACTGAAAAAAGAGAAAAAAATAAAGTATATAGATATGCCAGTTGAAATAAGGAAAAATTATCAATATTTTACCGAAGGCAATATCTCAAAATTAAGAAGTGCTGGATATAGTAAAGAATTTACTTCTATTGAAGAAGGTATTTCTGATTATTTGAAATATCTTGAAAATGGAATTTATGAATGAAAAAATAGCAATAGTTGTAAAATTTTCTCTCATCTCTCAAAAAATTTCTTCCAATCTTTTTATAAAAGAGGAGCATTTTATCTTTTCCAAAATTATAAAAAGGGATGATTTACTAATAATTTTAACAAATTTCTTTCAAAGGGTATAATTTAACTTATGGGGAAAATTATTTTTGTTGGTGAAGCAACATCTATTGAATTTTTTAAGAATTTTGGATTTGAAATAATACCAGCGACTTCAAAAGAAGAAGCAAAGGAAATTCTTGATAAGAAGAATTATCAAGATATAGAGGTACTATTTATTACAGAAGAAATTTTTGATAGTGTTGTTTTTTCAAGATTTGTTGATGAGAAAAAAATTGTAGTTATACCAAGTTTAAAATCAAATAAGGGAAAGGGTTATAAGATAGTTGAAAGATTGATAAGTAAAGCAACAGGGATGAAAGGAGAGTAGAAATGGTAAAGGGAGAAATAATAAAGGTCTCAGGACCTCTTGTAGTTGCAAAAGGAATGGAAAAATCAAAAATGTTTGATGTTGTGAGGGTTGGGGATGAGAAACTTGTTGGAGAAATAATTAAAATAGAAAATGGGATTGCTTCTATTCAGGTTTATGAAGAAACAGAAGGGTTAAAAGTTGGAGACCCTGTTATAAGTACTGAACTACCATTAACTGTTGAACTTGCTCCTGGACTTCTTTCCACAATTTTTGATGGAATTCAAAGGCCTCTTTCTGAAATTGAGAAAAGGGGTGATTTTATTAGAAGAGGGATTGATGTTCCTTCTATTGATAGAAACAAGAAATGGGATTTTAAACCAGTTGTTAAAAAAGGAGATATAGTTGAAGGTGGGGATGTAATAGGTGCTGTTCAGGAAACGCCACTTATTGTTCATAAAATTATGGTCCCACCTGACCTAAAAGGGGAAATAGTTGAAATAAAAGAAGGGTCTTTTACTGTTGAAGAAGAAATTGCTAAATTAAAGACGGAAAATGGATATGTCTCTCTTAAAATGCTTCAAAAATGGACTGTAAGAGGAAAAAGACCATTTAAGAAAAGATTACCACCAGATACACCTCTTGTAACTGGACAGAGAGTTATTGATACATTATTTCCAATACTTAAAGGTGGAACTGCTTGTATTCCAGGACCGTTTGGCTCAGGAAAGACAGTAGTTCTTCATCAAATTGCAAAGTGGGCAGATAGTCAAATTGTTATTTATATTGGTTGTGGAGAAAGAGGAAACGAAATGGCTGATGTTTTAATGGAATTCCCTGAATTAAAAGACCCTGCAAGTGGAAGACCATTACTTGAAAGGACTGTGTTGATAGCAAATACATCAAATATGCCTGTGGCAGCAAGAGAAGCAAGTATTTATACCGGGGTTACTATTGGTGAATATTTCAGAGATATGGGATATTCTGTTGCTTTAATGGCTGACTCAACAAGCAGATGGGCAGAAGCATTAAGAGAAATATCAGGAAGAATGGAAGAAATGCCAGGAGAAGAAGGGTATCCTGCATATTTAGGAACGAGGGTTGCTGAATTTTATGAAAGAGGGGGGAAGATTATATGTTTGGGAAAAGAAGAAATAGAAGGTTCTTTATCAATTATTGGAGCAGTTAGTCCTCCTGGTGGAGACCTTACAGACCCTGTGGTTCAAATGACATTAAGAGTTGTTAAAGTTTTCTGGGGACTTGATGACCGTTTAGCATATCAGAGACATTTTCCTGCTATAAACTGGCTTACAAGTTATTCTTTATATAATGAAAATGTTAAGGAATATCTTAATAGGGAAATATCCGAGGACTTTCAGAAAATAAGAAATGAAGGTGTCTCAATCCTTGAAAGGGAAGACGAATTACTTGAAATAGTCCGACTTGTTGGTATGGAAACACTTTCAGAAGAAGATAGATTAATTCTTGAAACAGCCCGTTCAATAAGAGAGGACTTTTTACATCAGAGTGCTTTTGATGAAAGAGATGCTTATACTACTTTGAAAAAACAGTATCTGATGCTTAAAACAATAATTTTATTTCATAGATTTGCAATTGAACAAATAAAAAAAGGAAAGTCCCTTTCTGATATTTTAAAACATCCAGTTAGAGCAGATATTACAAGAATGAGATATATAAGTGAAAATAAGTTGGATGATTTTAATAATATTATAAATAAAATCTCTTCTATAGAAGAAAAGAAATAAAAAGTACTCTTGAAAATAATATAAGAAAAGGAGGAGGGAAATGGCAAATAGGTTTAAAACATATTTTTTGCTTATACTTTTAACAGTTCTCTTTGTTTTTATTGGCAGTTTTTTCGGTAAAAGCGGGATGATTATTGCTTTCCTTATTGCTCTTGCTCTTAACTGGTTTTCTTATTTTTTCTCTGATAAAATTGTTCTTGCTATGTATAGGGCAAGACCTGTTTCTTATAATGAAGCACCCGATTTACATGGACTTGTTGAACAACTTTGTCAAAGTGGAAATATACCAAAACCATCAATTTATATAATTCCTTCACAATCCCCAAATGCTTTTGCAACTGGTAGGGACCCAAATCATGCAGCAGTTGCTGTAACAGAAGGAATTCTTGAAATTTTGAATGAAGGTGAACTTAAAGGTGTTTTGGGGCATGAACTTACTCATGTAAAAAACAGGGATATTCTTATCGCAACAATTGTTGCGACTATAGCAGGAGCAATAACAATGTTAGCAAGGATGTTACAATGGGCAGCAATGTTCGGTGGAGTTGATAGGGATAATAGAAAAGGTGGAGTTTTTTCTCTTATAGCGATGCTTCTTTTTGCAATTCTTGCTCCAATTGCTGCAATGATAATTCAACTTGCTGTTTCCCGTTCAAGAGAATATTTAGCAGATGAGGGGGGAGCAAAACTATGTGGTAATCCATTATATTTAGCAAATGCTTTAAAAAAATTATCAGAAGGTGTTAGAAGAAATCCAATGACAACATCTAATCCCTCTACTTCACATCTTTTTATTGTTAATCCATTTTCTGCTAAAGGTTTAGTAAATTTATTTTCAACTCATCCACCAATGGAAGAAAGAATAAAACGACTTGAAAATATGTTAGTAAGATGAATAATGAAAAATTAAAAAAGGTTTTGACTGATTACAAAAATGGCAAAATAAGCGAAGATGATGTTTTTCAGTACTTTCTATATTTCCCTTATAAGGATTTAAAATTTGCTAAAATTGATACTTACAGAAATTTAAAATTTGGTTTTCCAGAAGTTGTATATGGTAAAGAGAAAAAATTAAGTCATCTTGTAAAAATTGTTGAAAATATGATGAAACTCCATTCAAATTTCATTATTACAAAAGTTGATGAAAAAATTGCTAAAAAATTAAGAAATAAATTTCCTTCTCTTACTTACTTCCCGGATGCAAAAATTATGTCTGTAAAAGAAGCAAAAATTGACAAAAAAAAGGGATACATATGTGTTGTTTGTGCTGGGACTTCTGATATACCAATAGCAGAAGAAGCGGCAATAACAGCAGAAATACTTGGAAATAAAGTTGAAAGAATATATGATGTTGGTGTTGCAGGAATTCATCGTCTATTAGATAAAATTGAAATTTTAAATAAAGCAAAATGTATAATTGTAGTTGCAGGAATGGAAGGGGCTTTACCAGGAGTTGTTGGGGGTCTTGTAGGAAAAGCAGTTATTGCAGTCCCGACTTCTGTTGGATATGGAACAAATTTTTCTGGACTTACACCCCTTTTTACTATGCTTAATAGTTGTAGTCCAAATGTTGTGGTTGTAAATATTGATAATGGCTTTGGTGCTGGCTTTTTTGCTAATTTACTTAGTTGAGGAGGAAATGGGAATAAGTGAAAAAGATAAAACAATTTTAAGAGATTTAGCGAAGAAAGTAAAAGAAATTTCTCTTAACCCAATCTGGCAAGAGAAAATAAATTTGTGGAAAACACATAATAAGTTAGGAAAAACAAGACCGATGGTTATGATTTATCTTGGAGATGGGGATGTATGGAAGGATATAATTCCAGAAGGAACTCTTTTATGCGAAGATGATTATTTACGAAAAATTGAGTTTAATTTAAGAGAAAGAATTTATAGATGGGAGAATTTAAAAGATGATACAGTTATAGATGGGAGAATTTTTACTCCAATTTTTGTTGAGAATACTGGTTTTGGAATTACTGAAGAAACGTTAAAACCAGAAGAATATGGAGGCGCTGTCCATTACCATGCAGTTATAAAAGAAGAAAAAGATATTGAAAAAATTAAGAAACCAAAAATTTCAGTTGATTATAAAAGAACAGAAAAAACATTTGAACTTGTTTCAAATATACTTGGAGATATTCTAAAAATAGAAAAAAGAGGGCCGTGTGGTTTCTGGTTTGCCCCAATTGATATGTTTGCAAAATGGCGTAGTTTTGACCAATTATTTATTGATATGATAGAAAGACCACAATGGCTCCATAAAGTGTTAAATTTTATAACAGAGTGTACATTAGAAGAAATTGAGTTTTATGAAAAAGAAAATATTCTTGGTTTTAATCATGATTTAAATTATGAAGGTTCTGGTGGTGCTGGTTATACAGATGAATTACCTCAAAATGATTTTGATGGGAAACATGTCAGAACAAAAGATTTGTGGGGACATGCAGCAACTCAAATTTTTTCTCTTGTTTCTCCTTCAATGCACGAAGAATTTGCAATAATGTATGAAAAAAGATTACTTTCAAAATTTGGTCTTTCAAGTTATGGTTGTTGTGAACCACTCCATAAGAAAGTAGATATACTTTTTAAGAACATTCCCAATATTAGGAGAATTTCAATGAGTCCATGGGTAGATATAAAAGAAGGAGCAAAAAACATTGAAGATAAAGCGATTTTTTCTTGGAAGCCAAGTCCTTCAATACTTGCGGGGGAAATATTTGAACCAGAAAATGTAAGAAGAATAATAAGAGATGGATTAGAAAAAACAAATGACTGTGTTGTTGAAATAATTATGAAAGATGTAAGAACCTGTCGGGAAAAACCCGAAAGGTTAACTGAATGGGTGAATATAACAATGGAAGAAGCAATAAAATATCTAAAATAAAAATTATTCAAATTATCTTTGTAATCTTTCTATTAGGTATTCAAAAAATTGCTCAAGAATTTCTGGTTTTATATTTGGTGAAAGATGATTCCCAACTGCAAAAATTCCACCTTTTGTTTCAAAAAATTTTTCAATTGTTCTATCAATATCTTTTTTCACCTTTTCAATTCTCCCAAAAACTAGGTCTCTGCAATCAACATAACTACCGACAAGACAACATTTTTTGCCAAAATTTTCAAACATATATCCGAAATCATTACATGGTTCAA
This sequence comes from bacterium, assembly GCA_035370465.1. Taxonomy (NCBI): domain Bacteria; species bacterium. The sequence continues at coordinate 34,890 of DAOOVW010000010.1, forward strand.
AAATCAATCCATCTGCTCCTGCTTCTACAATATCTTCCGCTAATTGCATAAAATTTCCATCTGAACAGAAAAGAACTTTTTTCCCTTTCTCATGTAGAACTTTCCACAGAGAAACATATCTTGGAATTATAATTTTTTTATAAATTTCAAGTTTCATAAAAGGGCCGCTTGTCCAAACAAAATCATCGTGTTGAATAAATACCTCAATACTTGTTTCTGCCCATGCTTTTGTAAAAAACATTGTTCTTCTAAAAAAACTATCAAGAACTCTTTCTAATTTACCAATATTTGATGCAGCAAGTAAAAACATTTCCCAACCAAATGCTTGAATTGCTCCTGAAACAATGGTCTTATAATATCCACCTGGAATTAATTGTTCAGGGAATTTTATTTTCATATCTTCAATAATCTTTTCATATTCTTTAACCTGTTTATCAAAATCAGTCAGCCCATACTCTTCAACTGCATCAAATTCCCATACATCTTCTTCTGTTCTAAAAGGTGATTTTTCTTTTTCTCTTTTATCACTTCCATCAGAAGAATATTCAGCATGTCCCATATCAGTTATCCTTCCTGTTTTTCCCCAGTTAATTAATCCATCATTAGTATGAAATAAAAAATCAATACAGAGTTTGTTATATGCAATTTTTTCGAAATCGGGGTCATTTTCAGAAAGCTCTGTAATTTTTTTTAAAAATTCTTTATGATATACTAAACTATATTCTGTATGAGCAATTTTCCCTTTTCTTTTAAGATTTATATTCTCCCTTGCTATTTCTACACTCATTTTCCCTCCACATTTTTTTTAGCAGGAATTTTGAGAGTAAATTTTGTTCCTTTTCCAATTTTTGATTTTACTTCAACAATCCCATTATGTTCTTTAACTACTTTTTGAACTATTGCAAGTCCAAAACCAGTTCCTCCTGAACCTTTTGTTGAGAAAAATATATCAAAAATTTTATCTAAATTCTGTTCTGGTATTCCACAGCCATTGTCTTCAACCCATATTTCAATTATTTCTTTTTCACTGTTATATCTTGTTCCGACTTTTATAATTCCCTGTTTTCCTTCAACAGCATCAACAGCATTTAGCAGAAGATTTGTAATACCTCTTTCTATTTTATAAGGGTCAATATATATTTGTGGTATATTCTGTCCAAATTCTTTTTTTATTTTTATTTTGTTTTCCTTAAAGAGGTCCTTATTTTCTTTTATAATTGTATCAAGAAGATTATTTATATCTGTCAATTGTAATTGTAATTCTCTTTCCTTTGTATAATCAACCATTGAAAGAACAAGATTTTTCATTTTTTCGTAACTACCTTTTAGTATATTTACTCCATCTATTATTACTTCTTTCCTATGTTTTCCTTTAAGTCCTGTTTCTATAAGATATAAACCGTTTTCAATTTTTTGGAGATGGTTTCTTATATCATGAGAAAGTCCGGATATTACTTTACCTATTGTTGCAAGTCGTTCATTTTTTATCATTTCCTGAGTAAGGCGCATATTACTCATTATGAAACTTATTATTGAGCAGCCAGATATTAAAATTAGCGTTTCTTCTTTTGTAAAACTTTTTCTTTTACCAATCAATACCTGACCAAATTTCTCTTTTGTTGTTCTTAAAGGGACTGAAAGAATGTTATATTTTTTACTATTTAAATTTACTTTTGGGAATATTAAACTCTCACCTTTTATAAAACTATCAGATGCTAATTGATGAAGTTTATCAATTTTTTCTTTGTCATAAGGATATGAATAAACAGGAGAAAGTTCTTTTTCTCCAAGAAGATAAATACTTATAATATCAGTTTTTAAAAACTTTCTTATTCTTTCTCCGAGTATTTCTGATAGAGTTATTTCATTAACAACTTCTGCAATTTTTTCTGTTAACTGGTTTATAAAAAGAATTTCAACAAAAAAAGCACGCATTCCTTCTTCCATGTCTTTTACCTGGTCAAGAAGTGAATAAACAAAATTATCAACTTCTTTAATACCTTCTTCATCATCTCTTTTTATGATTGCATTGAATTTATCAATAAAAAATGTAACTGGTTTAACAATAGTTGAAACTGTTTCTTTTAATCTGTCTTTCTTTTCCATTTCAAATACCTATTTTTAAAAAGTTATTTGTTGCAATTGATATTTTTTTCCCATCCGAGATTTTTTCAATATAGTTTCCACCTGCTTGATTTAAAATTATTTTTCCACCAGCAATATCCCATATTTTTAGGTTAAATTCAATATAAAAATCAACTCTACCACATGCAACATAGCATAGGTCAAGTGCCGCAGAGCCAGTCATCCTTATTTTTTTTATTTTTGGAGCATATTTTTTAATTATTTCAATTCCAATTTTAATTTCATCATTTCCTTTCATAAATCCTATTATACCAACTGATTCTTTTAAAGTTTTTATTTCACTTACTTTAATTGACTTTCCATTTAAAAAAGCACCTTTCCCTTTTATTCCAGTAAATTTTTCTTTTTTCATAACATCATAAACAATACCAAATTCCTCTTTTTCACCTTTACAGGCAATTGAAATGGCAAAATGAGGTATTTTTCTTAGATAATTGAAAGTTCCATCTAATGGGTCAATTATCCATATATATCCTGTTTTATTTTTTTTCTCTCCTTTTTCTTCACTGACCCATCCATCATCTGGGAAATTTTTTTCAATTTCTTCAAGTATTATTTTTTCGCTTTCAACATCCTGAAATATTTTTACATCAAACCTGAAATTTTCTTTTTCTTTACCTTTTCCAAAGTTTTCTTCTAAAAATTTTCCACTTTTTTCTATTATTTTTTCCGCTAATTGATACCTTTCCATATTTTTCTCCGGATTTAAAATTATACCTTATTATCCTGTATTATAAAACTGAAGTTCATAAGAAACTGTTGTGTCAAATAAAAATCTACTCGAAATACTAATTCGTTGAGACATTAAA
>DAOOVW010000011.1:0-13456 GCA_035370465.1 bacterium
ATTTATTTTTATATTTTGTTTATTTTAACACTAAATTTTTTAATTGTAAATACAATTACAAAATTGTCTTAGCAATTGTAATAACAATTACATTTTTTGCTCCTGCTTTTTTTAATATCTTTTTCAATTCATTTGTCGTTGCTCCTGTTGTAAAAACATCATCAACAAGTAAAATTTTTTTATCCTTTATTGAAGATGTTTTTCTTACTTTAAATGTATTTAAAACATTTTTTTCTCTTTCTGAACCACTTAGTTCTACCTGTGATGGAGTATTTTTTGTCTTAACAACCCCATCTATCAATACATCTTTGCCAAATAATTTTCCTAAATAAACAGAAATAATTGCTGATTGGTTAAAAGTTCTTGAAAACTCTTTTTTCCAATGAAGAGGAACAGGAATAATTAAATCAAATTCAGGTATTTTTTCTTTTAAATTATCATATACAAAAAGGGCAAGTTTCTTTCCATAAAATTTCTTTTTACCATACTTAAATTTATGTATTGCATTTTTTATAGGACCTTCATAAGCAGCAACATGATAAAATAAAGTGTCTGAGTTTTGATAAAAAATAATTTCTTTCTCACAATTTTGGCAAAATCCATACTTACTCAACTTTTCCTTTTTGTCGCATCCATAACATTTTTGGTCCTGAAATAAATTTAAAAATAGACATAAGGCATTGTTTGTCTTACAATAAATTGTATGAAAAAACAACTTAAACATATTTATATCTCCAAAGAGTTTTTTATAAATTTTATCATATCATTTTTAATTTTCACCTTTATTTTTCTCATAAATGGTATTTTTAAAGCAATAGAAATTATTATTAAAGGTGCTTCCTTTTTTTCAGTAGTTAAAGTTCTTATTTATTTTTTCCTTTCTTCATTACCATATATTTTTCCTTTAACCCTTTTAAGTTCTTCAACATCTGTCTTTTCAAGATTAACTCATGACAGAGAAATCCAGATATTTTCATTTTCTGGAATAAATCCCCTTATTCTTACAAAAAATCTTTTAATTTTTGCTGTTTTATGTTCTATTTTACTTATTTATTACAATTTACTTATATTTCCATCTATTAAATATCAAAGTAGAAAAACAATTTATAATTTAACTGCAAAAAATCCTATTGCCTTTTTTCAACCAAAAACAATTATAAATGATTTTCCTGATTTTTCTATATATATTGGTGATTTATCAAAGGACTTAAACTTTAAAAACCTTTCTATTATACAGAAAAGTGACAAAATAACACTTTTTATAAAAGCAGAAGAAGGTAAAATAAATTATGTACCAGAAACAAATAACATAATTTTTTTAATGAAAAATGGATTTATAACATCTCAGGCATCAAATAAAATCTCAAAATTGGACTTTTCCGAATATACCTTTCATATTGAACTTCCAGAAAGTTTTTCATTTAAAGAACCACAAAAAAAATTATCAGAATTGCCTCTATCTCAATTAAAAATTAAAAATAATATTGATGCAAATATTGAAATAAATGAAAGAATCTCTTTTGGAATTACACCTTTAATTTTTGTTTTTCTTGGAATTGGTATAGGAATGAAATTAAAAAATAAAAGCAGGGTCTTATGTATTGGAGTAGCAGGAGCAACAAGTTTATTTTTCTTTTTATTTTTGATTTTAGGAGAAATTATTGCTAAAAAATTAAATTTTAGTTTGTTTGTCTATTTACCTGTTCTTATTTTCACCTTTATAACATATTATTTAAATAAGTTTTCAGTTAGATAATTTGAACAGTTTGGCAGAATTGGTACTTCCCACTTTGAAAAAGTTAAGATAAAAGAACCTGGTTCTCACAGAGAACCGGGTTCTTGAAAAAATAAGATAACGGGGAATTTTAAAAATTGTCGCTTTTGTGCTTTAAAAATATTATTTGATAAAATGGTAAAAATAAAATATATTCTTTTTAATTTTTTTAAGTTATTTTTAATTTCTTCTTTATGCCTTCTTTCTTTATTTTTTATAATCCAGATTCTTGAGGACTTACCAGATATAATTTCAGGAAGCCAAAAATTTTTATTATCAAATTATATTCTTACACTTCCTTCTTCATTTGTTCTCATTTCTCCTCTTATAACCCTTCTTTCTGGGATGTTTTTTGTTTCCGAGATGGTAAAGGCAAATGAAATAAAAATATTTGAAATATCAGGGATAAATTCATTAAAAATTTTCTCTATGTTTCTTTTTGCCTCATTAATAATAAGTTCATTTACATTTTATATAAAAAATTATGTTGTCCCAAAAACCATAAAAGGAAATGAATATCAAACATCAATTTCTTTTTCATCCCCTTCATTTCTTTTCAAATCAGACAGGTATGAGAAAGATGGAAAATTTATAAATATAGAGATTTCAATAATTTTAGAAGATGGTAGTATAACTTCAATAAGAGCAAAAGAAGGAATTGAGAAGGAGAAAAATCTCTGGACATTTAAAGAAGGAAAATTCTACTTAATTGATAAAAATACAAATTTAAAAAAAGAAGAAAATTTTAATTCAAAAACATTTGAATTACCAATAACATCTGAAATTTTGTTAGTTGCTGGTAAAAACCCGGATTCAATTTTTATAAATCAACTAAAAAGCACAATAAAGGAATTGAAAAAAATGGGATTTTCGCCATTTTTATTAGAAACATATTTTAATGAGAAAATTGCATATCCCTTACTTAATCTTTTTATTCTTTTTGCTATTTTCCCATTTTTTCTTAGTAAACAGAAAATTACGAGATTTCTTGTTTTAAGTTTAACAATTGTTATTGGATTTTTAAGTTATGGGATTTATTCATTTCTTATAGCACTATCAAAATCAGGTAAAATCCCACCTTTTTTTGGTTGTTGGGGACTACATCTTTTTGTTTTTATATCTTTTCTCTTTACCCTATTCAAATTCAGATAGGGATTAAAATAATTAACTACTTTACTTATATTTTTTAAAAACTACCTTTATTCCTTCTCTCCACTTTTATAAACCAACTGAAATAGCAGATATTAACAAAACTGATTTGAGAGTTCTTCAAAACCATTTGTTGTATTGAGGATTCTAATTCTTTTCTATAAATTGATTTATGTAATTTATGAAATTGTAGAAATCATCTAAGTGCTTATGCAAAATCTCATAAATTTTGGTCAGGTCTATATCAACATATTCATGAACTAAAATATTTCTTAATCCAGCCATTCCACGAATTTTTTTACTAAATTCTATTGGAATTATATTCTTTTCTCCTAATTTGTCTATAATGTCTACATAGTCTTAAATTTGGTTTTCATTCAGTGTAGCTAAAATATGATTGCCTACATCAATGAGCACCTGAATAGAAAGTTGTAAACCATGACAGATTATCCATTGTTTGCTTAAAGATGAAGAAAACTCTTCAAAAGATATGCTTTTGGATTTTTCTAATTCTTTTAGATACCGCTTTAACTCTTTAAATTTCTCTTTAATTATTTCTTTGTCAATCACTTATTCTCCTGTTGTTTTATAAACTGCCTAAAATCAGCATATTTATTGATAGTATTAACTTGAAATTGGATACGATTCTTTTCGTTTTTAGAGTAAATAACCTTGCCAAAATATAAAACTCTATGTTTAAGTAAAGTATTCGCATCATTAAGAATAACTAAATCTATATTATTTGTTTTCAGTAATTTAATTAAATCTGTTAATATCTCTGCTTTATATCCATATCTATATGATTGCTCATTAATTTGTCCTTTGTCCACTATTATACCTATATCAATATCGCTAAGAACATTATCTTTTTCTTGTGCTACTGAACCAAAAACATAAGCAACTTCTATTTCCGGGTGTTTTTGAAAATACTCTTTTAGAATTGTCTTAATTTCATTTACACTTTTTCTCATTTTCTAATATCAACTTGTCGTTTTATATACAGAAATAACTTATTCCTCTTCAATAACTTTTTCTGCATAAAGAAATGCTGCCCTTATATCTTCTTTTTTTAGACAGGGGTATTCTTTAAGAATATCCTTCTCTTTCCAGTTTTGAGCGACCAATTTAACAATTAATTCAACAGGAATACGTGTCATATGGATAATTGGTTTGCCTAATAAAATTTTTGGATTTATTTCTATTCTATTCATAAAATTTTCCATTATTTCCCTCTATATTAAAATTAGGTTCTGCCAAATTTGGCTAAGTATTTTAAGTGGTTTTTCCCTGGTTTTAGAGCCGTTTTTACGGTACTCTGGGTTTTCTTAAATCCCCCTCTCCTTAATCTCCCCTGCCCCCACCTACAAACAACGGCGGGACTTACAGCCCGAGAATAAGAAATGGACCCCTTCCCTTTCCTTTTGCCCCTTCCTTTGACAAAGGAAGGTGGGGATGGATTTGTATTAAATCCCCCTCAATCCCCCTTTTTCAAAGGGGGATGTAGTAATTCTCCCCTTGGTAAAGGGGAGTTAGTGGGAATGTTTATTTTCTATCTCTTTCTTGACACTACTTAAAATTATACAGCAAAAATAAAATATTATCAAGGATTTTGAACTATATCCCGGTATCTTATTGCTAATTCCCATTTATATTTTCGCCACAGAGACAATAAGCACAATTTTTCCCCGTTGTGCTTAGTCCAACAAAATTACATCCATACCTCTGTGTAATACCCTATAAATTGGTCTCTTTCAAAAAAACTGCCTTTATTCCTTCTCTCCATGGGAATCTGAAAAAACTCCCTTTATAAATAAATCCACTTTTTTCACATATCTGTTTTAATGTTTTTAGAGAAAAATAAAAAAGATGTTCTGGTATGCTCAATTAATTATTTAGAAATATTTTGGGATTTTTTACAAAATATAAAATTTTGATATAATTTAAAATTATTATAAATTTAAATTATTCTTATGATAAAAATAAATATTATTCTCAATATAGGGAAAAAACCAAGTGGAGCAGGAAGGCCAATAATTGAATTTTCTAATCAGTTATATAAAAACAACTCTGTTGTAATTTATAAACCATTTAACCCAGAATATAAAAAAGGGGTAGAGTATAAGTTTAGAGAAATAATTGGATATATTTTAAAAGGGAGAGAGTATAAACAAAAATGGATTGAGTGCAAACCAAAGGTTTTTATTATTCCCAAGTGCAAAGAAAAATTTATTAGGGATGCTGACATTTTATTTTTTCGTTCACCAAAATTTTTAGAAGAAATAGGACATTTTTCTTTATCTAAGGGAAAAAAAGTAATGAGGGTTTCTGACATATTTTTTGCTTTAAATCCACCAAAGAATATTCCTTCCGATATTTATATAATTACATCTTCAACAATGGTTAAATCATTACTCCAGCAGAAATTTCCTGATAAAAGAATTTTTCTTGTAGTTAATGGGGTTAATCTTAATTTTTTTGGTTTTCCAGAAAGAAAACCAATTTTTAATGGAAGAATAGGGATGGTTTATTATTCAGGAAAAAACCCCGAACATAAAGGAATGGAAGATGGTTTCTGGGTTATGAACATGTTAAAAGAGAAATATCCTTCATTAGAATTTTATCTATTGGGCTGGGAAAAAGAGAAAAAAATTCCCCCATTTGTAAAATTTACAGAAGGATTAACTTCAGAAAAAGTAAGAGAATTTTATAGACAAATTGATATTCTTATTTACCCAAGTAAATTAGATGCATGCCCAAATCCACCTATGGAAGGTATGGCAAGTAAATGTGCAGTAATTACCACAAATGTAGGAGGAATTGCAGATTTTGTTATTCCTGGCGTAACAGCCCTTGTGAATGAACCAGGGGAAAAAGCAGAAATGCTTAAAAACGCTATTGCCTTAATTGAAAATAAAAAACTCTGGGAAAAAATTTCAAATGCTGGATATGAAAAAATAAAAGAATTTAGTTATGAAAAACAAGGGCAGAAATTGGAAAATGTATTTTTACAGATTTTAAATGACAAAAATTAACTTTATAAAGAGAAAAAATGAATATAGGAATGATTTTAGAAGATGAGTTTCCACCTGATATTAGAGTTGAAAAAGAAGCACAAGTTTTATTATCTCAACATTTTAATCTCCATTTACTTTCAGCAGTAAAAAAACAGGAAGAAAAAAGAAAAGAATATAAAGGAATATTAGTTGAACAAAAGCCTATTATATATCCTAATGTATATCATCACCTTTTGGATAAATTAAATTTTCTTAGAGGGAAAGAGACGTTATTTCATAAACAAATAGAACAATTTGTAAAAAGAAACAAAATTGAAATAATACATGCTCATGATTTGCCAGTTGCTTTTGTTTCACTAAAGATAGCCAAAAAACTTGGTATTCCTATAATCGCTGATCTACATGAAAATTATCCATATTATAAATTGATAAAAAAAAGAAAAAATACAAAAAGATTCAGATATTGGTTGAATATAGAAAAAAAAGTTGTAAAGGAATCTAATTTTATTATAACCACCTGTGAAGAAATGAGAGAAAGAATTTTATCAGAACATTGCATACCATCAGAAAAAATTTATGTTGTTCCTAATTATTATGGAGGAGAATTTGAAAATATTGTTGTTGATAAAAGTATATTAGAAAAATACTCACAAAAATTTATGATTCTATATAGTGGAGTTGTATCTTTACATAAAGGGATAGAGACATTGATAAAATCAATGGAGTATCTTAAAAATTACCCTGAAATTGTATTATGCATTGTTGGAGTTAAAAAGAACAAAGAGGAATTCGAAAAATTAGCAAAAACGTTGCATGTTGAGGAAAAAATTGAATTTATAAAATGGCAACCAATAGAAAAAACCTACTCTTTTTATTTAGCCAGTTCTGTTTGTTCTGTACCTTTTGAAAAAAATGTACAAACTGATTGTTCATCTCCTCACAAACTATTTCAGTATATGCAATGTAAAAAGCCTGTTTTAGTTAGTAATTGTAATTCTCTTATAAGAATAGTTGAAAAATCCAATTGTGGCTTTGTCTTTGAATGCGGGCATCCAAAAGATTTAGCAGATAAAATTTTAATTTTATATAAAAATAAAAAGTTGAGAATTGAAATGGGAGAAAATAGTGCGAGATCTGTTAAAAATAACTATAATTTTGAAATAGCAGGTAGCCAATTATCACTTCTTTATAATAATTTAACAAAATGGTTCAAAAAATGAAAAAAGTCCTGATTATTACATATCATTTTCCACCATCAAAAAAAGTAGGTGTATTAAGAATAAAGGGATTAGCAAAGTACTTACCTGAATTTGGTTGGGAACCAGTTTTTGTTATTCCTCTTTTACAACAGGAACCAGAAATTAATTCTCAAATTATAGAAACTCATCCGCCATATCAAAAGTTTTTTAAGTATTATTTTTCAAAGGCAAAAAAAAGAATAAAAAAAATTTCTTTACCTCTTCCCCCATTTCATAAAAGAGTGAAAAGTTTTTTCCGCGGGATGATTGATATTCCTGATAATAGAATTGGATGGTTGCCATTTGCCTATGAGGCAGGAAAAAATTTAATAGAAAAAGAAAAAATAAATCATATGATAAGTATTCTTGGACCTGCTACCTGTCATTTAGTAGGTAGTAATTTAAAAAAGAGATATAAAAATATCTTCTGGATAGCAGATTTCAGAGACCCCTGGACACTTTACAAAAATAATACCCTGATAAATAAATATAAAAGAAATCTTGAAATAGAAACTTTAAAGGAAGCAGATGCAATTACAATTGTTACAAGAAAATTGGCTTATGATATGAAAAAAATTCACAAAAATAAAGATATCTATTTTATCCCTAATGGCTTTGACCCTGAAGAAATTGATTTGCAACCACAAAAATTAACTGAAAATTTTACCATAACACATACTGGTTCCCTTTTTATAAATAAAAGGAGCCCAGAACTATTATTTAAAGCACTTTCCGAACTAATAAAAGAACAAAAAATAAAGGCAAATGATATTTCTATAAGATTTTTTGGTAAAAATCAAAATTGGGTATTGCCTCTGGCAGAAAAATATGGATTAAAAGATGTTGTTAAGTATTATGGAGAAAGAGAAAGAAAAGAGTGTTTAAAAAAACAAAGAGAAAGTCAACTTTTACTTATTATACAGGTAGAAGGAAAAGGAGAAGAAGGATGTTTAACTGGCAAAATTTTTGAGTATCTTACAAGTTTTAGACCAATTCTTTCAATTGGAGACAAAGATAATGAAGTATCTAATCTCCTTAAAGAAACAGATTCAGGTATTCACTGCACAACAGTTTGTGAACTGAAAGAAACAGTACTAAAATATTATAGGGAATGGGAAGAAAAAGGATATATTGGTTACTCAGGGATAAAAGAAGAAATTATGAAATATAGTCATAGAGAAATGGCTAAAAAATTTGCTGATATTTTAAATAAAAATAATTAGATGAATAATATAAAAGATATTCGCCATAGAATTGAAAGATTTTTTAAACAATTAGTTGGGCTGGAAGTATGGAGTAAAATAGAAGTTTTTTGCCCATATGAAATGATAGGTAATTATTGTGTATCCTTTTTAGATAAAATTAATAGTGATTCAATAATTTATTCACTTGGAGTTGGTAGAGATATATCCTTTGATTTAGATTTAATAAATAAAAAGGGAGTTATTGTTCATGCCTTTGACCCAACTCCTATAGCAAAAAATTGGATACAATCAAAAAATCTTCCAAAAAATTTCAAATTTTATCCTTATGGAATAGCTAATTTTAATGGATCCGCTGAATTTCATATTCCCTCTAATCCCAAAAGCACTTCATACTCTCTTTTAGATTCTGGGAAAACATTGGGTACAGTAAAATATCCTGTGAAAAGATTAAAAGAGGTAATGAAAGAATTAGGACATACTAAAATAGATATTTTGAAAATAGATATAGAAGGTGGAGAATATATGGTTATTGAAGACATAATAAATTCAGAGATTAAGGTTATTCAATTACTTGTAGAATTCCACCATAGATACAAAAAAATTGGACTTTATAAAACTAAACAAACAATAAAACAATTAAGAGAAAACGGATACAAAATTTTTTATATTTCTCCTGATGGAGAAGAATATTCTTTTATTAAATATAATGAAATTTTCAATAAATAAAAAAGCAACACTATGTTTAACATTAAACGATTTTCATCCTAATCAGGATGATATTGATAGGTTTATTAAGAAAAATAAAAAACTCTCATTTGAGGGATTAAAATTTTTTCCTATAAGTAAATTTTATTTTCAATCACATAAAAGAAAAAGTTATCAATATTATTTTATTTTTAAAAAAATAAACAAAATACGAATGGCATATGCACAATGGAAAGGGACAGAAATTCCAAAAGGAAGTTTTAAATATCTAATAAGAGTTGATGATTTTCCTCACTGGGAAAAAAATTATAAGGAATTTTTAAAGTTTGCTGAGTTATTCAGTAAATATAATATACCATTTTTATTGGGAGTAACTCCTTTTCTCTCATTAAATCCAAAGTCAATTTACAATACTAAATTTAAGTTTCTTGATGATAATGAAGTAAAAATTTTAAAAGAATTTTCAAATATAGAAATATCTTTGCATGGATTAACCCATCAGTCAGTCAATAAAAAAAGAACAACTGAATTTATTGGATTAACTGATGGAGAAGTAGAAGAAAAATTAACATTAGGAATAAAACTATTAGAAGAAAAACAAATATTTCCTATTGCTTTTATTCCTCCTTTTGATAAAATTGACAAAAATAATTTTGAGATAATTAAAAAACACTTCAAAATTATCTGTGGTGGATTTGACACTGCTAAATATGTGGGATATTTAATTACCCCATGTATTGTTGACAATAAAACTGCATTTGTTCCCTCTTATTTTCCATTATCAGGTAATATAAACGAAATACATAATTTCCTTTTAGATATAGAAGAAGAAAATATCATTGTTCCAATAACTATCCATTGGACATATGAGGTAAATAATCTTGAAAGAGTTGAAAATTTCTTAAAATTTATAGAGAAAAAAGTTATTTCTTGGAAGGATTTTTTAAGTACTACTGAAAACCTGTAATTTCTTCTTATTTTTTTCTTATATCCCCATTAATAACTTCATTATATATTTCAATTAGTTTTTTTGTAACAACATCTATTGCATGATATTTTTCAAAATACTCTCTACTTTTTTTACCAATTTCATGTCTTAACTTACCATCTTTTATCAATTTCTCTAATTGGACATAAAGATTATCAATAGAAGCAGAAACTATAGGCAATTCCTCAGGATAAAACTTTCTGTAATTCTCATTTATATAACAAATTACTGGTTTACCACATCCCATTGCCTCTATAGAAAAAATTCCATAAGTCCCAATTAAAATTTGGTCAATTACTATATCAGCATTTAAAACCTCATTTAATATTTGTTCATTCGGAATATTTTCAAGAATTTTGAATGTAAATTTATATTTTTTTTCCAGCTCTTTAATTACTTCAATAATTTTTTCTGTTCCTTTAAATTCCCTATTTGAAGGGGCATGAATAATAACTGGCTCTTTTTTTTCTAAAGAAGGAAATCTAAAAATAGAAATATCAGAAATTTGTGGAAGAAAAAAGATTTTTTTAAAATAATCTTTTATATAATAAAAAAGTTCTCCATCACTAACTATAGCAGCATCAACAAATTTACTGATTTTTTTTATTTTTTCCAATCTTTTTTTCTCTTTTTTAGGATTTGACTTAATTTCTGACAAAAATGGATTTATTTTCATGCCAATAGAATAAATCCTAATATCACTTCCCCAAAACTGCATAATTATTTTTTTATTTAATTTTTTCAAAATATATAAGTCAGCGTTGTTTTTGAAAAATGATGTATTAAAATGGAAGTGAAAAATGTCATAATTAAAAATAGCATGCCAAAAATTCTTCATTAAAATGAAATATCTCGGGATTCTATTTTTGCCATCAAAAATTCCCTTCTGTTCGTAAAATTTCTTCTTTTTAAAAAATAAATAATCAGCATTTATTCTTTGTTGCCTCAAACCTTTTACAAATAAGTATGGTTGATTTGAAATATTAGAGGGCAGATGAAGTATATTCATTTTCTTTCCTTTATTTTTTTTGCCGGAACTCCTGCCCAAATCTCAAAAGGAGGGATATTTTTTGTTACAACTGCACCTGCTCCTATAACTACTCCTTTTCCAATTTTCACACCTGGTAAAATTATAGAGCCAGCGCCAATATCAGAATTTTCTTCTATTTCCACAGGAGCAAATTCAACAGGTGCTTCAATTATAGGAATATCAAGAAAAGATAGATTATGCTGGGAAGTTATGATAATAACTTTTGGACCAATTCCAACATTATCTTTAATTATCAAACCACCAGCACTATGAAAAAAAGAGTGGGGGCCAATCCATACATTATTTCCTATTTTCATTAAACTTTTATAATAACTATGTAAAATTGTATAATGTCCTATGTAAACATTATTTCCAATTTCTATATTCTCAGGATGGAAAATTAATACTCCTTTTTCAAAAATTACATTTTTCCCAACTTTTTTTATTTTATCTCTTTTAATTTTACCGTCACCATGTGAGAAATAAAGTTTTTGTTCCTTTTTCATTGTAATATTTCTTTCAATTTTTCAGTTATTTTTTTTACATCTCTTTCAGTTATATCTTTATTAAAAGGTAAAGCAACTAATTTTTTAGATAATTCATAGCTTACAGCAAAATCATAAGGACTAACACTACATTTATCTTTAACTTGTTTTGTGGAATAATCTTTAACTATTTACTTTCTAAATTCTGATATCGCTATGATTTATACGAATTTTGTAATCATTAAAGATGAATAGTCATCTCCACCTTCCTTTCATGTTAAACCAAATATTTGAATAAAAACTCCAAAAATCGCAATTTGAACATTCAGAAATACTATTTTGGTTATTTAACATATTCTCCCGAATTTGCCTTATTTTGTCTTGTGAATAAATTTCCAGCAGAGAATTTCTTTGGATATTTCCTAATAATAAATTACCATTTTCTCTTGTTGAAAGAGCCTCACAGCAGGGATAGACATTTCCATTAATATCTATGACAACAGCTATCCATGGGCTGAGGCAGGGATATCTTTTCCTTTTCACTTGGGTACAAATATCTTTTGTTTCTATTTTACCCCCCCAGTTTAGAAGCGGTCTAACATAAATACTGTCACTTGGACCAATAAAATATTTCCAGAAATTTTTAAATCCTTCAATTTCGGAAGCAGTCTTTTTTGTATCCATTATTTGGATAATCACCCTAGGTCCCTTTCCTATTTTTTCCCGAATTTCCAAAAAGTTTTTTATGTTACTTACCACCAAGTCAAACTTATCTACTCCCATCATCCACTCATAAGTGTTACGACTACCTGCGTTTAGGCTAAATAGAATCCTATCATTTTTACAGAGTAATCTGCAAAGCATTTCAGATTTTTCTTCATCTAAAAGTGTTGCATTTGTATCTATATGAATTGGAACATTTGGACATTTTATCTTTAGATATTCTATTGCCTCGAGTAATTTATTATAAAACAATGGCTCTCCAAGACCTACAGGCGTGAAAGTAGTTTTTTTCGTTAGCAAGTGTGTCATTTCATCAACCGTTTTCTTAAAAAGATAAAAGTCTATATCTCCAGATTTAACATTTTTGTGTTTTGGACGAGGACACATCCAACATTTCAGATTACACCTTGTTGTTATTTCAATATTCATTGCGTATGGGACCTTATCAAGTAACTGTCTCCTTTTGTATATCTTATATATAAACGCCGAGCCCATTTTTCGTTTAATATGCTCTGATGTCTTATTTGTTAATCTCATTGCCTATTTCCTACCTCTATAAGTTTTTGACTTATATGTATCAAGTCATCTTCTGTCATTTTCGGATACAAAGGTAATGCCATGCTTTGCTCAAAAGCAATTCGTGCATTAGGAAAATCATTAGCATTAAAACCATACTTGTTTCTATAGTATTTGGTTTGATGTATAGCATAAGTACCAATATTAGTTTCTATTCCTAACTCTCTTAATTTGTCTATTAACCTATCTCTATTAATACCAGTTTTGAGAAGGATTACATAAGACTGGTAAATATGATTTGCACCATTAATTGTCTGTGGAGTTTTAATCCATGATACTTTTGATAACAGTTCGGTGTAAAGTTGTGCTAATTTTTGCCGTTTAGATATAATTTCATCTATCTTATACATCTGAACAATTCCAATCGCCGCCTGCATTTCAGTCATTCTGCTATTAAAACCGACTGAAACAAAATCGTTTTTGTTTTCGTAATATTCCATTCCATGATTCCTTAGTTTTCGTAACTTGTCATCTAATTCATCATTATTGGTAGTAATTATACCCCCTTCACCTGTAGTGATTACCTTGCGAGGATGAAAACTGAAGCACCCAAGGTCTCCAAAAGACCC
>DAOOVW010000011.1:13466-37636 GCA_035370465.1 bacterium
CCCTGCTTTTCTCACTTCGTCATTTATCTTATATGTCGAGCCCAAAGCAGGAGCAGCATCTTCTATAATTTTTAAATTATACCTGTGAGCTAAATCAAGGATCGTTTTCATATCTGCTACCTGTCCATAAAGGTGTACTGGTATAATAACTTTTGTATGATGAGTAATTTTCTTTTCTATTTGAGATACATCAAGGTTATAAGTATTCAAATCAATATCTACAAATATTGGTTTTGCTCTAACTATCTCTATCACATTAGCCGTAGCCGTAAAGGTGAAATCAGAGGTAATTATCTCATCACCCTCCAACAGACCTAATGATAAGAGTGACAAATGTAGAGCAGATGTTCCTGAATTAACTGCTATAGCATGCTGGACGCCCACAAAATCTGCTACTAATTTTTCAAATTGTTTTACCTTTTCGCCCTGAATCAACCATCCTGAGTTTAATACCTTTCTAACAGCTTCAATTTCCTCGTTATCAATTTCAGGTATTGTAAGCCTAATCATAAAATCTCCTGTTTTTTATACCATTCAATAGTTTTTTTAATTCCTTCATTTAAATCAACTTTTGGTTTAAAGTGTAAAAGTTGCATTGATTTTCTAATATCTGGAATCCTTATTTCAACATCTGAATATTTTTTTTCTATATATATTAACTTTGATTTTGAATTGGCTAATTGCACTATTTTTTCAGCTAAGGACAAAACTGTAATTGTACCTCTTGGGTTTCCAATATGGAAAACCTCCCCTATCGCTTTTTCTTTAATTATGCATAATTTAATACCTTCAACCATATCATCAATATAACACCATGACCTTATTTGATCTCCATTTCCATGAATTAATAATGGCTCATTTTTTATTGCCCTTACAACAAAATGATGAATTGCTCCTTCCCCAATTTGTCCTGGACCATAAATATTAAAAGGTCTTAAAATAGTACAATTTAATCCAAATTTATCATAATAACTAAATGTTAAAAATTCACCTGCTAATTTACTTATAGCATAATTCCATCTTGCTTCTCCAACTGGTTGTAAATTAGAAGGTTGTTTTTCTTCTACTCTAATTGCATTTACACCAAAAACTTCACTTGTAGAAAAGTTAATAAATCTTTCAATTTTTTTTATAAGTTTTTTTTCATAAAGTGCTTTTAACAAATTATAAGTGCCTATTATATTTATTTCCATTGTTTTCACTGGGTTTTTTATTACTGTATCTACACCAGCAATTGCAGCCATATGTATAACAAAATTAATGTCCTTGGGTATTGATTTTTTAAGTTTAGAAAAGTTAAGAATATCACCTTTTATTAAAGTAAGATTTTTAGAATGGAAAAACTCTCTTTTTGTTAATGAATCCCTATCTAAATTGTCATAAACAATAACTTCATTATTTTCAATAATTTCTTTTATAAAACTGGAACCAATAAATCCTGCTCCACCAGTTATAAAAAATATTTTATTTCTAATTTTTTCTTTTTGTATGTCCATTTGGATGTATTTTAACTTATTTTGTTTTTGAAAACAAAATTTTTAGAATTTTTAAAGAGACATTTTTCTTTTTGTTTATTTTACTTGAAGATGTATTATCCAATTTATAAAACTTCTTTACTGCCCTTAAAATTCTCTTTTTATCTGTTCCAACAAGTATATTTTTACCTGTTTTCACTGTTTCAACCCATTCCGTTTCATCTCTTAATGTTATACAGGGTATTCCTAACCAAAATGCTTCTTTTTGTACTCCGCCTGAATCTGTCAGTATAATTTTTGCTTTTTTTTCAAGCATTAACATTTCAAAGTAAGAGACGGGCTCTATTATTTTTATTTTTTTAAAATCTTTTTCTTTTTCATATAACCCTAACATCTTTTTTGTTCTTGGATGAAGTGGAACTATAACTGGCATTATTTTATTTGATATTTCTCCAAAATATGAAAAGATATTACATAATTTTTCTTTATTATCTGTATTTTCTGCTCTATGAATAGTAGCAAGTATATATTCTTTTGGTTTTAAATTTAACTTTTCTATTATTTCTATTTTTTTCTTTTCTGCTATCATAAGAGATATTTTTAATGAATCAAACATAATATCGCCTACAAGAAATATATTCCTCTTAATTCCTTCTCTTCTTAAATTTTCTACTGCAGTTGAAGTTGGGCAAAAAAGAAAATCAGATATATGGTCTGTTAAAACCCTGTTTATTTCTTCTGGCATATGTTTGTTATAACTTCTTAATCCAGATTCAATATGTGCCACAGGAATTTTTAATTTTACAGATGCTAAAGCACCTGCCAATGTTGAATTTGTGTCTCCATAAACAATAACAATATCAAATTTTTCATTTAATAGCACGCTTTCTATTTTCTTTAACATTTCTCCTGTTTGATAACCATGTAGCCCAGAACCAATTTCTAAATTATAATCTGGTTGTGGTAGACCAAATTCATCAAAAAAAAGTTTATTCATAAGATAGTCATAGTGTTGTCCTGTATGAAGAATTTTATGTACATGAGAGGACTTAAAAGATGATTTTTTAAATTCTCTAACTAATGGCATAAGTTTTATAAATTGTGGTCTTGCTCCTACTATGCTTAATAATTTCATTTTTCGTATTTAAAAAATTCTTTGACTTTTTTTACAATATATTCAATTTCGCTTCTTCCAAATAATGGTTCTATTGGTAAACTTAATACTTCTTTACATAATTTTTCTGAATTTTCAAGAGAACCATAAATTTCGCATCTCCCCTCAAATACTTTCATTTTATGCAAAGAAATAGGATAATAAATCATTGAACTTATTCCCTGTTGTTCTAAATATTTTTTTACTTCATCTCTCTTGCAATGTCTTACTTTTATTGTGTACTGATGATAAACATTATATCCCTCTTCTAAATCTGCTGGTGTTTCTATTTCTTCAATATCTTTAAAATTCTCATTATAGATGTTTGCAATTTCTCTTCTTTTTTTGTTAAATTCTTCTACATACTTTAGTTTTGCCAATAATATTGCTGCCTGAATTGTATCAAGACGAGCATTATAACCAATATGTTCAACATTATACTTGTCTTTTCCTCCATGTTTTATAAGACATCTTATAATATCATTTATTTCTTCATCATTTGTGCTAATCATTCCACCATCTCCAAAGCCACCTAAATTCTTCGTTGGGAAAAAACTTAAACAACCACAATTTCCAATAGAACCCAATTTTTTGCCTTTCCAACTCCCCCCAAATGCTTGTGCAGTATCTTCTACTACAAAAAGATTATATTTTTGTGCAATTTCCATTATCTTATCCATATTTGATGCCAATCCATATAAATGGACAGGCAAAATTCCTATTATTTTCCCTTTATATGGTGATTTAGTTAAGACATCATCAATTTTTGAGACATCAATATTGTATGTATTTAAATCAACATCAACAAATAAAGGAGTTGCTCCACTTCTTAAAATTGAATCGCCTGTGGCTGTAAATGTAAAAGGGGTTGTAATTATTAAGTCCTCTTTGTTAAAAAATTCCCTACCTTTTAATTTTATTGCAAGACCTCTTAATGAAAGAACCAATGCTTCTGTCCCAGAAGATGTTCCTATACAATATTTGACTGAAAGATAATTAGAAATTTTCTCTTCTAAGTCATTTACTTCTGGCCCTAAAATCCATTTCTGGTGTTCTAAACATTTTTGTATAGCTGAATTTATTTCATCCTTCATATAGTCATATTCTAATTTTAAATCAACGACTGGTATTTGCTTTTTGTTATCCATTATATTTTCTCCTTATAAGTTGTGCATATTGAAATCTTGCTCTCATCCCTTTTACCTATCCCTTACCCACATCTTCTAAAATCCTCTTGGGTAAAGAGATTCACTTTGCTCTATTTTCTTTTATAAAATAGAAAAATACTCCCTTCCTTATTGTTTCAAGAACCAGATTCTCACATCCAAAGGATCCCTCTGGGCGTAGCCCAACGGGCGAGCCTTCGGAGAGAACCATGTTCTTCTATCTTAGCCGGAAAAAATCCCCCTTCAAATCCCCTCTAACTCCCGTTGTGCTTGGAAAAGACATCACGCACCAACTCTGCTTTGCTATTCCTCGCTACCTTAGTCGGTTTTACAAAGGGGAAAATATCAAACCCCCCTCATCCGAGCCTTCTCCCCTTTGGGGAGAAGGAAATATATTCCCCTCTCTTCTGCCCCCTCATCTCAATCCTCTCCCCTGCGGGGAGAGGGTTAGGGTGAGGGGGAATTTTTTACTCTTTCCTTGTGCCTTTCTGCTTTTCATTTATACTTACTATTTTTTACTTCTCCTTTACAGGTAATAATATATTATTTTCTAATTTATATTTGTTTCCACAATAATTACAGGTAGCAATTTTTCCATCAAATTTTAATGTTGTTCCACATTTACAAACCCATCTAATTTGTTTTGCAGGGACTCCAACAACTAATGCATAGTCAGAAACATCTTTTGATACAACTGCCCCTGCTCCGATAAGTGCATATTTACCTATGGTTATCCCACAGATTATTGTTGCATTTGCTCCAATTGTTGCTCCTTTCTTTACAATTGTAGTCATAAATTCATTTTTCCTTTCAATAAATGCTCTTGGATTTATAACATTTGTAAAAACACAGGAGGGACCACAAAAAACATAGTCCTCCAAAACTACCCCTTTATAGATAGAGACATTATTTTGAATTTTACATCCATTGCCTACTTTGACATCAGGTCCTATCATCACATTTTGACCTATTACACAATTTTCACCAATTACTGTATCTTTTAAAATATGAGAAAAATGCCATATTTTTGTTCCTTCTCCAATCTCAACATTTTCATCAATAACAGAAGTCGGATGAATAAAAACTTTACTCATTTCTCCTCCAAATTTAAAAAATTTTTATATTTATTGTTATTTATAGTAATTTCTATTTGTTAATCTCCATTTATACTTTTAGGTACTAAATTCAAAAATCCCTCAAAATCCCCCCTTCCCCCCCTTTTCAAAAGGGGGAATAACAATAAATCCCTCCTTTTATAAAGAGAGAAATTAAATCCCCCTACCCCGTTGTGCTATCCTGGAAATCCACCCCAACCCTCCTTTAAGAAAGGAGGGAGTTATAAAAGGTAGGAAATATCAACCCCCCCTCATCCCCGCCTTCTCCCCTCCGCCACACCGCACGGCGGACAGAGACTGGGGAGAAGGAATAAGAAAGGAAATAAAATCCCTGTTTTCAAGGACCCGGTTCTTACAGAGAACCAGGTCCTTTTATCTTATTCTTTCTTAAAATCCCCTCTATCCCCGTTGTGCTTGCTATAAATCTCCCCTCGCCCCTGTTGTGCTATCTAAGAAACGATGACGCACCAACTCTGAGGCACAAGGTAAGCAACTTCAGTCGGTTTATAAAAGAGGGGAGTATTTTTGGATGACGCACCAACTCTGCCCTGCCAATCCTCGCTACTTTAGTCGGTTTGTTAAAGGGGGAAGTATTAAGGAGAGAAATTAAAATATCAATTACTCCTTAATGATTTCTCCGCCATTTCAAGAACTGCCAGAACTCCTAAACCCTCTCTCCCATCTGTCAATGGTTTTTCACCTTTTTCAATACAATTTAAAAAATGTTTTATTTCTTCTTTTAATGGCTCTTTTTTTTCTATCTCTATAACTTCACCTTCACATTTTTCTATTGTTGGAATTTCGTTTTCCTTCCAGTTAATTTTATGAGAATAAACAACAAGTTTTCTTTCTTTCTCAATATCGTCAAAAACAATCATTTTTTTGTTTCCGACAACAACAAATTTTTGTTCTTTAAAAGGATTAAGCCATGAAACAAAAATATGACCTTTTATTCCAGAAGGAAAAGAAAAAAAAGTTAAAGTAACATCTTCAACATTATGAGGTAAGTAAGTCCCTCCAAAAGAAAAAACCTTATCGGGCAGTTGTCCTGTTATTGATGAAAGAAGAGAAATATCGTGAGGAGCAAAACTCCATAAAATATTTTCTTCATTTCTTATTCTTCCTATATTCAGTCGGTTTGAATAAATATATTGGATTTGCCCAATTTCTCCATATTTTATCATTTCTTTCATCCTTATTACTGCTGGATGATAATGTAAAATATGTCCTACCATCAAAATAATTTTATTTTTTTCTGCTAACTCAACAATTTCTTTGCCATCACTTACTTTCAAAGATAGTGGCTTTTCCACAAAAACATTTTTACCAGAAAGAATTGCTTTCTTTACAAGGGAATAATGGGTCTCTGCTGAACTTGAAATAATAACTCCATTTATTTCTTTATCCATAAAGATTTCATCAAAATTTTTTGTTGTTTTTACTTCATTATATTTCACCTTTATATCATTAAGTGTTCTTTCATCAATATCACAAACAGTTTTGAGAACTCCTAATTCATAAGAAACTCTTACTAAATTTTTTCCCCACCATCCTGCTCCAATTATTCCTATTTTCATTTTCCAGTCCTTTAATTTATAAACTTCCAAATTTTCCTATTGTTTTTATATATTGTTTCTCTGTCTTTTATTTTCGCCTTCTTAATCCATCCCTCGGCCGTAGTCCAGAGGGACCCGTAGCCAAAAGCAAGGACCATACGGGCGAGGCCTTTACAAAAGGAAAGAATAACACTTACCCTTAATAAAAGAAAGGGGATTTATTTCTTATTCATCTATTTTTGATTTTCCTTGAAGATATATTCTAAAACATCTTCAACTTTTATTTCTTTCATACATAACATTTTATCACATTTTCTTTTATAACAGGGACTACAAGCAACTTTTTTATATATGTAAGAGACATTAGGTAAATTTGGGCAATGTCTCTCTGGCAAAAATGCTCCATATAAACCCAATGTTCTTATTCCAAGTGCTGCTCCTATATGAAGAGGTCCACTATCACCTGTAATTAAAATTTTAACATTTGACAATAGAAAACAAAGATTGGTAAAATTTGTTTTTCCAACTAAATTTAAGGGTTTGTATTTCATTTTTTTGATAATTTGATTTACATATTCAATACCATTTTTATCACCTATTATCACAACTTTATACCCATTTTTAATTAGAATATCTGATAGTTCTGCAAATCTGTCTATACCCCATCTCTTTGTTTTCCATTTTTCACTTGAAAGAGGA
Organism: bacterium; assembly: GCA_035370465.1. Classification (NCBI taxonomy): domain Bacteria; species bacterium. The sequence goes on from DAOOVW010000011.1 coordinate 20,631, forward strand.
TGAATAGCAATCCAGTTATAATTTTCATTAAAACCAACTTCTCTTTTGAAATTTTCAAATTTTTTTTTATCTGTTTCATTAAGGTATATTTTTGGTACCTTAACATAATTTTCAGAACTAATGTTTAAGTAGTTTAAAAGTAGAAATTGTCTATCAATTGGATTTTTTTCAATTATATCTTTTTTATTTATTCCATTTGTCAAAAGTTTTTTCCCTAATTTTGTCCTATAAAATCCATATCTTTTTCTTCCCCCAATAAAGAATGATAAAAAATTTGTTCTTAAATTACCATTAAGGTCAAAAATAATATCAAATTTTTTTCTTTTTAAAGGATATACTTTAATAAGGTCTAAAATAAATTTATTGGAAAGGCATATAATTTTTTTGAAAATTGGGTAGTTTTCAACCATTTCATTATAAATTTTTTTTGTTATAATATATATATCTGCATCAGGAAAATTTTTTTTCACTGTCTGAAAAAAAACAGAAGATAAAATTATATCGCCTAATGCACCTGTTTTTATTATTAGAATTTTTTGTGGCATGTTAGATTTTTAACTTGTATGTTCTTTTGTTTTTTTCTATTAATTCTCCCTTTTTTTCCATTTTTTTCTTCCTTGCCTCAGTTAAAATAAAAAAAACACTCCACTCTTCTTTATCTCTTACATTTCTTTTTCTTCTTTTACTATTATTACCAAAAATTTCTGCTCTCAATAAAATTGCCTTTTTCAAATTTTCCATTTTGAATTTATCGAAATTATATTTCCTCATTTTCAATTTCCTTTAAGAACTCAATTAATCCTTCCTTTTTTGCTTGTTCTTGTAGATATTTTTTATCTAATTTTTCTTTATATAGTTTTAATAAAAATATAGCCCATTTTTTATCTTCGTCCGACTTCCACCATAGAGCAGCATTTAACCTATCAATAATGATATCTTCTATGCCTTCAATATATACCTTTAAATCATCAATAATTACTTCTGAAACTTTACTGATATCTCCACTAAGAATATCACTAACAATATCCAACTCAATATCTAAATTTTCATTAACCCATACTCTCCCTATTTTTTTAAAATTCCATTGTAATAACAAATTTATTACCATTTCCGGAACTGATATAACAATATCAATATCTCCAGTGGCATAAGAACCAAGTGTATAAAACTCAACAGCATTACCGCCTACTATAATTGGTTTTATTTTTTCTTTTTTAAGGTATTTTGTTAGTATCGCTACAAAATATAATCTTCTTTTAAATGGTTCTTTTATCCTTTTAAGTTTTTTAAATTCATCTGGAAGTTTCCTCATATGGAAATTATAACCAAAATGATAACTTATATCAAATTAAATGCCTGCCAGTCAATACAGTTGACTGACAGGCACAAAAGTACAAAGAAAAATAATTAGTTATTTTAAAACAATATCGTTGATAAAATAAGGATAGCAGAGAGATATAAATGGATATTGTAAAATCTAAAAATAATGTTTCTATACGGTCTACTGAAAATGGAAAAAGAACTTTTAAATCAAGAGATAAAAAATGAGATTCTTGAAATAGCACACTATCTTTTAAAATTTCCAAAGAAAAAATGTGGATTGATTATGATGAAGAAGCGGATGTGTTATATATAAATTTCAACAGACCTCAAAAAGCAACTGATAGCGAAATGACAAATGATGGTATACTGTTAAGATATAAAGATGAAGAACTTGTAGGCATAACCATCCTTGATGCTTCTAAAAGACAAACAGAGTAAATATTCGTTTAATCTCATTCATATTTAAGTAGAAAATAGGGAGAAAAATTTCTCCTGTATCCCTGTTTTAAAAAACAATAATCACCTATCTCTGCATTGCTATCCTCTGCTATCTTCACCTGCTTTTCAAAGAGGGAACAATTCTATTCCTTCCCTCGGCCGTAGCCTGTAGGCTACAACCTACGGGCGAGGCCTTTTGTAAAGGAAGGTTAGGATGGATTTCTTTTTTTGTCTTTCATCTGTGTCTTTGTACTTTGTCCTTGCTACTCTCAATCAACTGTTTTAACTAACTTATAACAACTCCTTGTAGACATTTAATGTCTTTTCTACCATTTTATCAACAGAAAAATTTTCTTTTACAAATTTATATGCATTATCAGTAATTTTTTCTATTACTTCTGGATTATTCATTAAATATTTTATTTTTTCTGCAATTGAAATAGAATCTTTTGGAGAGACAAGAAAACCCGTTTTACTATCTTCAATCAGTTCTGGTATAGCACCAATATTACTTGCAATAACAGGAACTTTCGCAAATTGTCCCTCTACAACAGTTCTCCCAAATCCTTCTGCCTTTATTGAAGGAATAACAAGTAGGTCTATCAATTTTAAGCCATCTATACTATTACACTTTAAAATTTTTATTTTTTTACTTAAATTATTTTTTTCTATCCATTTTTTAATTTTTTTTTCATAACTTTTACTTCCAGAACCAATAAGAATTGTTTCAAAATCATATTTATTTTCATAATATAAGTCCTTAACTGCTTCTAAAAAGTAAAACCACCCCTTTGATTTTGTAAATCTCCCTATCATCCCAATAACTATTTTTTCTTTCTTCGTTTTTTCTATTCTACTAAATTCATCAGATATTCCATTGTAAACCAACCTGATTTTATTTATATTTACTTTAAGTTTTTTTATTGCGTATTCTTCAAGAAATTTACTCACGACTATTACTAAATCACCTTTTCCTGTTGATTGGCTATATAGATAAAATGGATAAATACTATGAATACTTGTTACAACAGGAATATTTTCTAACTTGCTTTTTAAACTACAAATTATCCAGGATGGAAACCTGCTCTGAACATGAATTATATCTGGTATTTCTTTTTTAATTATTTTAAGTAGTTTTTTTCTTCCTTTAAAAAAATTTAAAATATTTTTTTTCTCCAGAGGCAGATTATACCACCTTATATTTTTATTTTTTATAAGTTGAGGAATAAATCTACCATAACCAGAAACAATTATAATTTCATGCCCTAATTCACTCGCCTTTATTGAGAAATCATAAACACCTCTTTCAATTCCCCCAAAATCCATTGAAGGTAAAACCCTCATTATTTTCATATTTCAAATAAAAATCTATGCTGTTTTTCGTCAAGAATTAACATTGCTGCTTTAAGAACATGTTCTACATTTATCCTTTTTAAACATTCAAAATCAATTTTACATTTACTTTCAACTTTGCATGGAAAACAATTCATTCCTGAATGAACCACCTGATTTTTAACTCCAATTGGACCATATCTATAAGGATTACCTGGGCCAAAAATGGCAACAATAGGACATCCAACTGCTGATGCTAAATGCATGGTTCCTGTATCATTTGTAATAAGTAAAGAACTCATTTCCAATATTGCTGCAAGTTCTCTTATATTTGTTTTTCCTGCCAAACTAAAAGCATTTTTATTATCAATTTTTTGAATAACTTCATTTGCAAGTAAAATTTCATTTTTTGAGCCAACTGCAATTATTTTTATGTCATAATATCTGAATAACTCTTTCCCTAATTGGGCAAATTTGTTTTTATCCCACCTTTTTCCTTCAAAATTTGCTCCCGGGCATAAAACAACAATATTATCTGACCTTTTTATCCCATATTTTAAAAGTATTTCTTCTCCCTTATCTTTATAAACTTTATTTAGTGGGAAATAAAGTTGTATATTTTTTTCTCTGCCAAAAAATGGTTCAATAAAAGATAAATTTCTTTCTGCCTCATGTGTAAATATTTTATCTGAAAAAAACTCTTTTAGAAAAAAAGTTAATTTATATTTTCCTCTTAAAAAATATGGGATAAGAGAATTTCTAAAATCAACTATAAGGTCATATCTATTTTTTCTTACTTGCATTATAAGTTTTAATAACCCCTTCTTCTTATTATACACAAAATATTGTGAGAACCATGGGTTATCAATAGCAAAATCAACACTTCTTGGACCTATTATTACATCAAAAGATGCATCAGGAAATGCATCTTTTATTTTTTTTATTGAAGGAGTTAATAATAAATTATCTCCTAAACAACTTAACCCAATTATGAGAATTCTTCTTAATTTATACTCTTTAATATTTTTTGGACACATTCTTTTGCCTCATTTAACACTTTATACTTTTTATTTAAAACTATTTTAACCATATCAGGTAATTTATCAATTTCTGTAAAAGGAATATATTCAGCATAACCATCTTCTACAAATTTTTCAATAGTCAAATCAAAAATTAGTTTCTTTTTCTTTTTTCTTTCTACTCCTAAAATTATAACCTTTTTCCCAGTACTTGCTGCTTCTGAAATCATGTTAATACTATCTTCTGTTACCATAATAATATCACTTATAAAAAGTATTTCAGGATATAATGTCTCTTTTGAAATGGTCGGAATTTCAATATAAAGAAAATTTTTATCTTTCATAAAATTTTCACAAATATATTGTATTACTTTCTCATTGGTTCTGCGAGAAGTTGTTAGAAAAAATTGAAAATTTTCTTTCATCTTATCAATTTCTTCTTTTATGTTTTTTACCCAGTTTGTTGAAATTCTATAATTCTGGTCATCTCCTCCAATTACTATTGTTATAAGTTTTTTTTTAATTTTTTCTTTTAAAGATACAGGAATTTTATCTAATTCATTTTTCTTCATTTCCTCATTAATTAAATTTGGTGCTCCAAGAGTAACAATTATATTCTTTCTTTGTATTTTAAATTTTAAGAAGTCATGGTATGGAATTATAAGAAAGTCAAAAAGAGAAAGGGGCATTCCAGATGGTACCATTAAATGAATTGAATATGAAGATGTTTCTTTTGATAACAGAATATTTAAAGGTGCAAGTAAAGAACCAGAAGAAATTATAAAATCATATTTTTTTCTACTAAATTCTTTTAGATTTTTAGAATATAATTTCAATAATTTATTGCCCATTTTAAACATTCTAAAAAAACAAAAAAGGTTAAAAAATTTAATAAAAACAGGGTAATTCCCTTTTCTTCCTGGTAATTTATATCTTGGTCCCTTAAACTCAATTTTTAAAATTTCAATTTTAGTTGAAGGAAAAACACTTGCAATTCCATATGACTGGACAAAATTCCCTTTATTACCATCATCAAGCAAAAGTATTTTAAATTCACTTTTCATGGTTATGAGGTCCGTCCTCCTGGGGAGGTCGGACCTCCTTATTTTTAACGAACTTCAATACCATTTTGGGCTAAATATTTTTTTATTTCCAATATTGAATATTTCCTGAAATGAAGAAGAGATGCAAGTAAAACAGCACTCGCTTTCCCTTTTTTTACAACATCAACTAAATGTTGTAAATTTCCTGCCCCACCAGAAGCAATTACAGGTATTTTAACATTTTCTGATACTTTTCTCGTAAGTTCAATATCATATCCCCTATTGGTACCATCCCTATCTATACTTGTAAGGAGAATTTCTCCTGCTCCTAATTCCTCTACTTTTTTTGCCCATTCCTTTACATCAATTCCAGTGGGTGTTTTACCGCTTTCTATATAGACCTCCCAACTATCTTTTGTGACCTTCTTTGCATCAATAGCAACAACTATGCATTGACTTCCAAATTTTTTAACTGCTTCACTTACTAAAGATGGGTTTTTTACTGCGGCTGTGTTTATAGAAATTTTATCTGCTCCTGATTTCAATAATTCTTCAATGTCTTTAACACAACTAATTCCTCCACCAACAGTTAATGGTATAAAAACAACTTCAGCCACCTTTTTAACAACATCAAGAGTTGTTTTCCTTCCTTCAATTGTTGCGTTTATATCAAGAAAAACAATTTCATCTGCATTTTCCTCACAATAAAATTTTGCATTTTCAACAGGGTCACCTGCTTCTCTTATATTCTCAAAATGTACTCCTTTTACAACCTTGCCCTCTCTTATATCAAGACACGGTATTATCCTTACTGAACTCATTTTGTCTCCTTTGCTAATTTATTTTAAGGAAGTTAAAAAGAAATTTTTTAGAAACTGTAATCCATATTTTCCACTTTTCTCCGGATGGAATTGGACTCCAACTATATTATTTTCAATCACTATTGAAGGAAATTCTATATGATGTTTTGTAATTCCATAAATTATTTCTTTCCTATTTACATCAGCATAATAAGAGTGAGCAAAATAAAAATAGGAGTTATCTGGAATATTTGAAAATAATATATTTTTTTTCTCCTGTTTTACTTTATTCCACCCCATATGAGGAACTTTAATTGATATATCAGAAAAAGAGAATTTTTTAACAATACCATCAAAAATTCCAAGTCCATTTAAATTACCTTCTTCACTCTTTTGAAATAAAAGTTGTAGTCCCAAACATATACCTAAAAAAAATTTACCTCTTTTTATTTCTGTTTTAATTACTTCTCCAATGCCTGTTTTTATAAGAAAATTCATCCCATCGTCAAAAGCACCAACACCAGGAATTACAATAATCCCTGCTTTCTTAATATCCTTAGAATTTTCAATTAAAAAGGGTGTACAACCACAAATTTTAATTGCAGAATATATACTGAATATATTTCCAGCACCATAATTTATTATTCCAACCATTTTTTATTGGATGTTCTCCTTCGCATTTACCGCTTACCCACATTTTCTAAAATCCTCTTGTATAAAGGAACTTCCATTAGGTCAATTTTCTTTTATAAAATAGAAAAATACCCCTTCCTTATTGTTTCAAGAACCCGGTTCTCACATCCAAAGGATCCCTCTGGGCGTAGCCCAACGGGCGAGCCTTCGGAGAGAATCATGTTCTTTTATCTTAACCGGAAAAAATCCCCCTTCATCCCCGTTGTGCTATCTGGAAAAATTCCCCTTTATAAAATCTCCCCCACCCCTCTTTTTTAAAGAGGGGAGTAACACCAACTCTGCTTTGCTAATCTCCGCTACTTTAGTCGGTTTACCAATGGGGGAATATCAAAAACCCCCTCATCCCTACATTCTCCCCGCAGGGGAGAAGGATGAAATCCCTCTCTATCTCCCTTTATTAAAGGGAGAAGAAACTCCTTCCTTTGAAAAAGGAAGGTGGGGATGGATTGTCTTACACAGAAGGGTTTAGAGTTTTGCTTACAGACCATCCCTACGCAGAAGCGATAAGTTGCGCTTACGGGATTTTATCAAATTCCCCAAATCCCCCTCTCTCCCCCTTTGCTAAAGGGGGAACTTGTGGGTAAGGGATAGTTCCTTTATTAAAGGAAGAAACAATCTACTCTCATTTTTTCGAAGAGGATAAGTTATTTTTTGCCTCTTACTTTGTATTTACTATATTTCTTTATGATATTCTTGAATTGTTTTTATATTTATTTGACTTTTCTTTATCTTTTTTATAGCCAGAAAAGTTGCTTTTGCCCCTGGGATTGTTGTAACAAGTGGAATATTTCTTCTAACTGCAATTGCTCTTATTGAAAGTATATCTTTTCTTGTTTTTTTCCCAGAAGGAGTATTGATAATTAAATCAATCTCATTATTTTTTATATAATCAAGTATATTTGGTCTTTCTAATTCATATATTTTAGGAATTATTTTGACATCTATTCCTCTTTCCTTCAAATAATTTCCTGTTCCCTTACTTGCAAATAATGTAAAACCAATTTGAGAAAAACCCTTTGCAATTGATAAAATAGCCGGTTTATCTTTATCTTTCACAGAAATAAATATATTCCCACCCGTAGGTAATTTTTGTCCAGCAGCAAGTTGACTTTTCGCATATGCCATCTCAAAACTTTCATCTATACCAATAACTTCTCCTGTTGACTTCATTTCAGGACCTAATGTAGCATCTACATTCCCAAGCCGATTAAATGGAAACACGGACTCTTTAACAGCAAAATGTTTAATTTTTACCTCTTTTGTAAAACCAAGTTCTTCTAATGTTTTGCCAATCATAACTTTTGTTGATAATTTTGCTAATGGAACTCCTATTGCTTTACTTAAAAATGGAATTGTTCTTGACGCTCTTGGATTAACTTCTAAAACATACAAACTATTATCTTTAACTGCAAATTGTATATTTATAAGTCCTATAATTTTCAAATAAAGCGCAAGTTTTTTTGTTCCTTCAGTAATTTCCTCAATTATTTCTTTTTTTAAACTGTAAGGGGGGGTTACCATTGCACTATCCCCTGAATGAACTCCTGCTTCCTCTATATGTTCCATAATTCCACCAAGAACACAAATTTTACCATCGGAAATTGCATCAACATCTATCTCAATTGCATCTTCAAGAAATTTATCAATTAAAATTGGTCTATCAGGAGAAACATCAACTGCTTTCTCCATAAATTTCTGCAATGATACATCATCATAAACTATTTCCATTGCTCTTCCACCAAGAACATAAGAAGGTCTGACAAGAACAGGATAACCAATTTTGTTCGCAATTTCTTCTGCTTCTTTGAAACAGGTTGCCGTTCCATTAGAGGGCTGATTTAATCCAACTTCTCTAAGCACTGCACTAAATTTTCTTCTGTCTTCTGCCATATCAATTGTTTCAGGACTTGTTCCAAGAATATTTACTCCTTCATTTTTAAGGGGAATTGCAATATTTAAAGGTGTTTGTCCTCCAAATTGTAAGATAACTCCAATTGGATTTTCCTTTTGAACAATATTTAAAACATCTTCAACAGTCACTGGCTCAAAATAAAGTTTATCAGAAGTATCATAATCAGTACTGACTGTTTCTGGATTGCAGTTTATCATAATACTCTCATATCCCTCTTCTCTTAAAGCAAATGAGGCATGAACACAGCAATAATCAAACTCAATCCCCTGCCCTATTCTATTTGGGCCACCGCCTAAAATAACAACTTTACCTTTGTTCATAATTAAATATATTCAATTGTACTTGGGGGTTTTGGAGTAATATCATATAAAACTTTTACAACATCTGGAACTTTTTCAACTATTTCTTTCATAACTTTTTCTAATTTTGACAATTGGATTTTGGGAACTTTTGCAGTAATTGCATCCTTTGATTCAACTGCTCTTATTGCAATAATATCCCCATAGACCCTTTTCCCACTTATAATTCCTGTTGCTTTATCAGATAACAAAACAGGAAAAACCTGAAATATTTTTGAACTTGTAAGTGTTTTTTCAACTATTGAAGTCGCAATTCTTACTTTTCTAATTCTATCTGGTGTTACCTCTCCGATTACCCTTACTGAAAGACCAGGTCCTGGAAATGGTTGCCTATCATAAATTTTTTTAGGGAACTTTAATGCTTTTGCTAATTTTCTTACATCGGGCTTGTATAATTCTTTTAATGGCTCTATAATTTTCAGTCCAAAAGATAAAGGATTTATACCTACTTGCGAAAGAACATTATGTTGTGTCTTAATTCCCTTTTGTGTTTCAACAATATCTGCTGCAATAGTCCCCTGAATTAAAAAATCAACAGAATAACTCTTAACTGCCTGTCCAAGTGTTTTGTAAAAACACTCTCTAAAAGACATTCTTTTCTCTTCCGGGTCAATTTTCCCCTTCAATGCTTCAAAAAATTTCTCTTTTACATCCCAAATTTCAAGTGTTATACCTTCCTTTTCAAAAAAATTTTTTGTTTCTTCAATTTCTCCTTCTCTCATAAAACCAGTATCTAAAAGTAATACATAAAGATTATCACCAAGTGCTCTTTTTGCTATAATTGCTGCAACAACACTATCAACTCCCCCAGAAGTGGCAACAAGTGCTTTCTCATTTTTAACCACTTTTTTCTTTATTTCAGCAATCTTCTCTTTTAAAAATTTGTCTATATTCATTTGCCCTTTACCTCCTTTTATATTTTATTATATTCATCTCATTTTTTAATTGAATTTGTTTGAAAACACTTTTCTTATAAGGGCTTAAAACTATTAGAAACAGTTGTAATTAAACTTATATATATCTCCTCTTTATCAACTAGGAAATATTTACTCAACCCGGTCTTTCTGATAAAAATATTTATACACTTTTATACTATATTAAAAGCAGAGTTAAAGTTCAAATTTTTTTATCAATTAAACTATAACATATCTACTATGAATTGACAAATTTTAATTCTGTTTTCATTATACTCCCCCCAAGTTTTTTTCAATTGTTCTGCAGGTCCTTCATATATATAGGTTTTGATTTATTTTCAAAAAAACAAAAAGAGACATTGATAGGTATCAGTGTATTGACAAACAGAAAGAAGAAAAACTTAAACTCTAAGAATTTTTACCAAATAAACTTGATCCCTAAAATCCCGCAAATAACTATGTTTTTCTTATCTGATAATATCTATTGAGTAATATGATATCTTAGCTTCTAAAAACTAGGGCTACTCTAATGAGGTTCAGTTAGGATTTACCTCATTTTTTACTCCCTGTTAATTGTATGGGAGAAACATTGGTTTTACCCCTCCTACAGAATTTGCCCTTTCATAACTTACCCATTCAACATGCCCATCAAAAAAAAGACAATTCCCTCCATTATTATGTCTTCTAAGACCTGACGATTCCCAAGTCTTTTCTGGCAATAGTAGATAGGGATTAAAGGTATTTGCTTGATAACTATCTGCTATCCATACTTTTGCAGATGTGTCTTTTACTCTGTTAAGTTTTCCCATTTTTGTTACTGGATCGTTTCTGATTGTTATTCCATAAAATGCTGTATCTAAAGGAAAAGCATAAGAAACTGGACGAACATTGGGATATTTAAATTTCTGGCTTGGACATGTATACACACAGGGCTTATATAGTCCATTGGCTGTTGTTCCTAAGTTATAATAATCATATACCGGAAGATTAAAATATTTTGCAAGTAGAACATACCAAGCAGGTATATCAGCACTTGCATAACCATCATGTTGACCAGAAATACCTCCACCAGCAACATAACCACAAGGAAGCCAGTCATCATAGTCCTGACAATACATCATTGTCGCAGTCCCTATTTGTTTTAAATTACTCATACATACTGATTGTCTTGCTTTTTCTCTTGCCTTACTTAATGCAGGTAGTAACATAGCGGCAAGAATCGCTATTATCGCTATTACCACCAGCAACTCAATCAATGTAAACCCTCCGCCACAAGACACGGCGGACGCTGAAATACGCACTCTCTTTCTATTCATTTCTATCACCTCCTGTTCTTCTCTCCAAACTCCTTTCCTTTTTAATGCCTGCCCGTCTATCTTTGTAGACGGAAAGATGGAGATGGATTTCTTCTTCACTTTATTTATATAATAACTCTTTTATTTTGTCAAGTCCATTTAAAAATCCCCTCTCTATCTTTCAAGAACTCAGTTCTTATAGAGAACCAAAGTTCTTCCATCTTTACCTTTTTATTTTTTGTTTCTTATTTTTAATTTTCACTTGGACATTTTGCTTTCCAACATCCCCCCTCATCCCTCCACCCTCGGGCGTAGTCCAGAGGACGAGCCTTCTCCCTTAGAGGAGAAGGATGAAATCCCCCTCTTTTTTCCCCAATGTCTGTCCGCAATCTTTCTGTCGGACCGCTGTTCATCGGACTTAATATCTTTAAAACCATGCCCTGATTGTATTGTATCAACAACCGGGACTTGATTATTTTCAAGGACCCGGTTCTCATAGAAAACCAGTCCCTTCTATCTTAGCCGGGAAAAATCTCCCATCCAAATCCCCCTCCATCCCCGTTGGGTACTGCCAAAATTGGCTATATCTTTTATAATGCCTTTCTTTCTCTTTTAATGCTTTTATATGTCTTTATATCCCTCACCCTTTTTTTATCTATTTTTTTGACACTATCTCCATTCCGTCACTGCCAGAATTTTGTTACCTGTTCATTTCCCCCTCACCCATACCCCTCGGCCGTAGTTTAGAATCCGTAGCCAAAAGCGAGGACCCTACGGGCGAGCCTTCTCCCTCCGCCACAAAGCACAACGGACAGATGCTTTAATAAAGGGAGAAGAAACTCCTTCCTTTAAAAAAGGAAGGTAAGGATGGATTTCTCTTTCATCTTTTTTTTATCTATTTTTTGACACTACCTATTAATTCACTGCTTTCAGTCAAGGCAGTTAACTGATTTAAATTACTTCTGGCCATCCTTTTTTCCATTTCATTTCACCTATATATAGTCCTTTTGTTCTATGTTTTTTGAGGTAAATATCTTTTATAGAACGAGAACAACTGGTAATATACCATTTCTTCTTTAAAAAAAATTTCTCACTTGCATGAGAAGGACAAAGAAAATAACTATCTCTTCCTTCCTAATCTAATGGATTATCAGAAATAGAAAATTTTGTCCCATTTCCATGCCGATAAAAGAGGTAATATCTATTAGAATACTTAATTACACAAGGAGACTCAGTTTTACAACAAGTTCCTTCATAAAATGACTTTTTTCTTATTAATACCGGACCTAAATCTTGCCAATGAATAAGGTCATTTGAAGTAGCAACAGCAATGCAGGAAAATGTTATATCTTTTTTTATATCAGCCACATAATACATCATAAAACCATATTCTTTTTCAAAAATAACATGAGGGTCTCTACAAGAACAAGATTTTTTTATATCCCAGAAAGCCCATTCTTTTGAAGGAAGAAAAATAGGATTGAAAGGATGCTTTTCCCAGTTAAACAAATCTTTTGAAGTAGCAAGGCACATAAACTCTGCTTTTTCTATATTATGACTTGCATAAAACATATAAAACTTTTTTTATGTTTAATAACATAAGGAGCATAAATTCCTCTATTTTCCCATGGTAATTGAGGATTATAAACTAAAGCATCTTCTACTTTTTGCCACTTATAAAGGTTTTTGCTTATAGCATGTCCAATAATTATTTCATTTCCCAGATCATAGCATCCTTTACCTACTTCTCCTGAAATATAGAATAAATGAAATACTTCTTTCTCTCTAATTATACAATGGTCATTAACATATTCTCCTTTATTATGATACACATATTTAAAAGATTTTGGCCATTTTTTTACTGGAATTATGAATTTCTTTTCCATTTTATTTTCCTCCTTTTCTTCCCCTAATTATACCTAATTTTCACTCCTAACTTTAATTCCTTCCTATCTCTTTGAATATCATTATCTTATCCACATGCTCATTTGGACAAATATTATTGCGACTTTTTTAAGAAGGAACCTAAAATTTCAAACAGATTTTATTTTGAGAAAATACGGCATTTGTTATTAAATTTTGTTTTAAAAATAAAGAAATTTAATACAAAATCTTTTGGCACATAATATGCAGCACTAAAAACAAATTTGTTTCCTAGAATAATTTTTCTATTTTGTTTAATTCAATTATGTAATTTGCAATTTCTTCTCTTAAATTATAGTAATCAACAGGATCTTTAGAATAATTATTCCAACTTTTTACTAATGTATATATTTTACATAATGTTATTTCTGCTTTATGAACACTCTCTCTTTCCTTTACACCCAAATTTTTATTTTGATTTAAATTATTTATCTTTTCTTCTAACATAACAAAATAATCATAATCTTCTATACCTTCTCTCCATAATTCCCATCTTATTGTGGAACACGGTTTCCCTTCCCCTTTTAAGTTTGGATATAAAAGATATCCATCTCCATCTGATTTTATTATTTCCCATGGATTTTGTCCCCATGCATTGATAGACCAGAATAAATATCCATCAAAATTATATTTATATAAAATCCAAGGCATAATTCTTGAATTTAAAGCCGGCTGGTTTATAAGATATAAATAATTATGATAAAGATATATTTTTTCTCCTTTCTTTTGTCTCATTGTCATTAATTTTAAATTATCATCAATAGAACTAGTAGGAGGACACCAGACACTTATGTAAGGATTAAGTAAAGCATTGGGAACTGAAGTCATAAAAATCTTTAAAGGAGGGTTTATATCAGATAAAAACTTGCAGATTTCACATAAATTTTTTAGTGCTTCATAACTAGGTTCATCATAAATATATAGTAAAACATTATCTCTTATTTTAATTTTTTCAAAAAAATCAGATAAAATTTCATGATACTGTTTATAATATTTTTTGAAATCTTCACTCATTATTTTAATTGGTATTTCTAATGATTCTGGTCTCCATATTGCATCGGAATTCCACTTTAATTGTCCTATATATGTTGAACCTGTATTTATCCATGGACCTGCACTGGTAATGAAAATATCTATTCCACAATCTTTCAAAAATTTTATTCTTTTTTCTAAAACTTCTAAATCTTCTTTCGAAATATACATATTCCCATTTTGAAATTTTGCATTGGGTAATCCTATAGAAACTCCTCTTATCCGGTGTGAAACAATATCAGGTATATAATCCTTTAGAATTTCATCCCAGGGTCTTTTATCAACTTGTAATATGGGAGAACCCCATAAATTTGCAACAATTTCAAGGTTGGTTTTCTTTGGTAAAGAAAAATCCCATACTATTAATTTAAGAGGAACTTTATACTCTAACTTATTTTCAAAATTCAAAATAATCTCCCCTTTATATTCCCCAGAATTTACTCCTTCAGGAACATATACATTTATCCAGATAGATTTACTCTCTCCTTCTTTTAGTTCTATAAAACTTTCTATTGGTATTAATGGGTCTGGAATTTTCCCTTTTATAGAATATGTTATAACTCCCACTTCATAACAAGAAAAATTGTTTTTATTAATAAAAACCTTTGAGTTCTGAGAATAAAATAAATTCGTGAAGTCAATATTAACTTTTTCAAAATTTTTATAAGGTGTTAAAACTAATTGAAAAGGTTCATATTCACCTTTAGCACATTTAATAATTATTTCTTCGCTCTTATTTATAGGTGGTATACTTTCGGGAAAAACTTTTTGGGTAGGTATTTCATACCATATTCGAACATTACTATTCTCACTAACAAGGGCAGATTTAGAAGATATTGCTTTTTCTTTTTCTGAAATTTGAGCCAAAATTTCTTCAATCTTTTTATTATTAACTGTTAACTCTAATTTATCAAACCATATTGTTCCATTACAACTATATGTTGCTAATTGAATTCTAAAATATTTAGCATTCTGAGGAATTTGATTTACAACAAATTCTATTTTTTGCCAATCATAAGTCCCTGTTGGTAAATGCTTTTCTGATTTAGAAATCCAACCTGCTATAGATTCTCTCCACCAGTCCAATCCTATATAAGGTAGTCCTGACACATTCTCTCCTTTTACATATACTGAAATTTTTATCTCCATCTCAGGACCTACTATCCTTTTTATTTCTTCTATGGAAAATGGAGATTGATATCCCCATCCAAATGTTCCCTTTGCATTTGAAATCTTTATTGACTTTTTCCCTTCATAAAAAGTGTTTTCATCTATTTCTGCAATTCCTTGTGCTTTTCCAACTTTCCAGATAGTCCAATTTTCGGGAATGAAGTTTTCAGTAACTAATTCAAATGAAAAATTTAATTTTTTCCCTATATCTTCTTTAAAGGTTTCATTGCTAAAAAGCATAAAACAAAACAAAAAAAATAAAATTTGCACCAAAATTATTTTTTCTCTCACCGGAAACCTCCCTTTCATTTTTTCCTCTCCCTATTTTTTTTAACACTACCCACTGTCATTTTTTAATATCAAATGTGTTATAATGTACTCTTTACCATCCATTAAATCTTGGATCAGAACCTAATACTCTTCCTCCTAAAGTCCTTTTATGTTCCCATCCAACATGTCCATCTACAAAAAGAACATTTATTCCATCATTATGTCTCCAAACTGGATTTTCTAACCCAATATTCCACCATGGGTTCCAAAATTCACTATAAAAATCCATAGCAAGAAATGTACTGCTTGGTCTTCTACATCTATCTAATTTTTTTAAACGTGCAACTTGATTCATTCCATAACTATATCCATTAGTCCTCACTCTATCAGAAGGACATATCCATATATAAGGTTTTGGATAATCCGCTCCTTTCTTTCTATTTGTTCCATAAATATAAGATAAAAAAAATGAATTTCTACACCAACTTGTAAGGTCTCCACCATAAGAAAGAGGAAAAGTATCTGGGGGTAAATATCCATTAAAATCCTGCGCATATAAATAAAACGCTATTCCATATTGTTTTAAGTTATTCATACAGCTTGATTGTCTTGCTTTTTCTCTTGCCTTACTTAATGCAGGTAGTAACATAGCGGCAAGAATCGCTATTATCGCTATTACCACCAGCAACTCTATTAAGGTAAAACCAGACACCTTAGAAAATCTCCCCAGACCCCTCTTTACTAAAGAGGGGAATTCCAAATATTTTCTTCTCATTTTATTCACCTCTCTGTAATTTTTAATTTTACTTTTTTTTTCATTTCTATCACATCCTTTTTGTTTTTGGTCTCCCATCTTTCATTTTACATTTCAAGAAATCTCCCCTGACCCCCGCTGTGCTTGGAAATTCCTCTTAAAATCCCCCCCATCCCCCTTTGCTAAAGGGGGAAATGACGCACCAACTCTGAGGTACAAGGTAAGCAACCTTAGTCGGTTTGTTAAAGGGGAGAACTAAAAGGGAAAATTGAAATATAATAAAAAAAACTCCTGGTAAAATAAATGAATTTATAAAAGAAAATTTTGTAATGATTATAAAAGGAATTGTGATTATAAGGAAAAAACAAAAAGATACCACGAACACGAGAGAGTCCTTTCTCTTGGCTATTACTTCTTCTCTTTTATTACTTCCTACTATTCTTTTCATCATTTTTCTTTTTTTATTATACTACCCTTTTTTCCTCTATCAACCCATCTTTTTTTCTTTTTATTATATTTTACCCTTCTTTTTTTCTGTAAATTGTTCTTCTATATTATCCCTACTTTCTATCCTCTCCATTCTTTCTTTTACTTTTTCTATATTTGTTATTGAATCCACTTTATCTCTCAATCCAATTATTTTTCCTCGCACACTATCTATCTCTTTATTTCACTTCTTAATCCACTTACATCTTCTTCCAATTTTTCAAGTTTAGGAGCAATTACTTT
>DAOOVW010000012.1:0-3042 GCA_035370465.1 bacterium
GAAAATACTCCTTCCCTTGACAAGGGAAGGAAGGGATGGATTTTCCTTTTCATCTTTTTTCATCTAAGTTTTTGACACTACTTCTTTTTACTATCAAAATTACATTTACTTTTTGTTTATTATAATACTGGATTTTTCAAAAAATGGCAAGTTAATTGAGTAAGTTTTTAAAAACTTTACTAAATTTTTATACCATTGTTAATATCAGGAAAGAAGGGTTATTTCATCTTTTTCAAATTTTGGGAAGGGAATAAACCTTTCTTTCTTTTTGATAAAAACGCCAGAACCTTTTTCGCCTATTTCTCCAATTATTTCAAATTTGATTTTTCTTTTTTTAAACACTTTTTTCATTTTTTCAACTTCTTTCCTTTCAGTTATTCCAATAATACAACCAGAAGATATTATTCCTGTAACATTTAGATTAAAAATTTTACATAATTTACATGCAGGTGGATAAAAGGGGATTTTTTCAAATAAAACAATAATTTTATGTCCAGAAACACTTGAAAGTTCATAAAGAGCGGTTGAAATTCCACCTTCTGTTGGGTCATGCATCAATTTAATTTTGAAATTTTCCCATAGAAATTTACATTCTTCACTTATTCCTATTCCAGGGTTTTTAATTGAATTTTTGACTTTTTCAAGATATTTTTCACTGAAAATTTTTTTTAAATAGTCATATTTTTCTCTTACAATTATTGATGCACCTTCAATCCCAACTTCTTTTAAAATAAATACAATATCTCCTTTTTTTATTTTTTCATTTTTTTGTTTTTTTATTGGTGTGCCAAGCATAAAACCAATAGAAATTATTGATTTAACATTTGGAGTAATTTCTGTATGTCCGCCTATCCATTTTATTTTATGTTTTTTACATTCATTAGAAATTTGAGAAAAAATATCTTCAATTTCAAGAAAACTTATATTTTGTGGAAAAATAATTGTTGAAAGAAAGTAATCTGGGTTTCCACCAGCAACAGAAATATCATTACTATTTATATTTATAAGGTAAGTGCCAATATCTTTCCCAACAAGAATAATTGGGTCTGTTTTAGCATAAATTGTATTGTTTTTTATTTTGAAAATTGAAGCATCAACTCCTATTCCAGAACTTTTAATAATATCTTTCCCTTTATATGTATATCTGGTAAGAAGGTATTCAAGAAGAGAAAGAGGCAATTTCCCTTTTTGAAATTTTCTTATGCCACAAAGATATTCAATTTCTTTTCCACTTTCAAATGTAATATCAGGCATTTCTTTTCCAAAATATTCAAATTTCCCATCTCTAACAATACCACATGTCAAAATACCTGCTTTCCTACCACATAAAATGTCAAAATAATGGTCTCCAACAATTATTGTGTTTTCTTTTTTTACTCCTAATTTTTCAATTGCTTTTTCTAAATGATATGGAGATGGCTTTACTTTTTCTACATCATCTCTTGTTAAAAAAACATCATAAGGAATTGAGAATTTTTTTACAACTATTTCAGTTGCTTTCCTGCAATTCCTGGTGATTATCCCAATTTTTATTCCTTTTGTTTTTAATTTTTTAATAAGAGTCAGTATGTCTTTATAAGGAACTGCATTTTTCATTCCTTTTATTTCTTCTTCAATTATTATTTTTTCACTTTCTCGTTTGAATTCAGTTATATTTTTGTTTTCTTTATTATTTTTTTGTACTTCTTTGATTAGTTCAAGTGCAGGAAGATTTTTAGACGGAGGTTTTAAGTTATATTTTATACATAATTCAATTATTCTTCTTTTCATATTTCCAAAATCAATAAAACTATGAATAATAGTTCCATCAAAGTCAAAAACTACTCCATTAATTTTTCTCATCCTTTATTTCAATATTTTGCGGAATTATCAGGATTAAAAATTTCAAATATTATTACTTTCCTGTTTTTATCAAAACCAACATAAAAATCATTGTAAAACCAAACCTCCATCATTTCACTTTCAGAGATGTATTTTCCATAAGGATTGCCCAATATTTTTTCAACCTGTTTATCATCCATTCCATAAGTTATTTTTTTCTCTAATTCTGCACTTTTTCCTTCTTCGGTTAAATCAGATGTATTTTTGATAATTTCTGCTTTACCTTCTGGGTTAAATAATTTTTTTTCTTTCTTTTTGGTTGGACAGTTTTCTTTAATTATTGAACATCCCGAAAGGAAAATAAACATTAAAAAAATCCAAATAAAATTTTTCATCTTTCCCTCCATTTTTTGTATTTTCTTGATTTGTTTTATAATATCATAAAAAATGGAAAAAGAATATATTTCCCCGACAAAAGTTTGTGATATTGAGAATGTTGATTTAAAAATGAGAAGTGAGATTCTTACAAAAAATATCAATACCTTAGAAGAGAAAGCAATAAATATATTCAATTTTGTAAGAGAACAGGTTAAATACGGATTTGATTATCCTTATACAAAAGCATCTGAAACATTGAAAAAAGGATATGGAAATTGTTTCAATAAATCAAGTTTACAGATTTCTCTTTTAAGATGTGCAGAAATTTACTCCGGATATATTGTCTATCTTATTAAAAAAGATATCTTTAAACCAATTGTTCCACCTGATATTTACCAGTTGATTTCTGAATCAACAATTCATGTCTCAACTGTTGTATATCTTAATAATACATGGGTTGAATGTGATGCAACTATTGATTATCAACTTTATAATGCTGTATATAAAAATTCTGGTCTGGAATATGAACAATGGGATGGCAAAAAAAATTTAACAATCAGTCATGACTTTATTATTGAACAACAAGGAATATATTCAAATATTGACCTTTTTCTACTTAATCCACCAAAATTCTGGACAGATGAACTTTTTCAAAAAGCAAACGAATATCTAAATAAAATTAGAGGGTTGCTTTAAAATAACTTTAATGGGGGAAAAAATGAAATGCGAAATTAAAATCGGGAAAAAAAGGAAAGGAATAGTAAATAAAAATATATATGGACACTTTATTGAACATCTTAAAAGATGTATATATGGCGGAATTTATGAAGAAAATAGTTCTTT
>DAOOVW010000012.1:3142-37541 GCA_035370465.1 bacterium
AAATGTTCTTGGAGCAATACAGACAAAAGGGAAAGGGGTTATTTTAACACCAATTTATTATGCATTTTACCTTTATTCTAACAATACAGGTGATTTTCTTCTTGATAGTGAAGTTAAAGTTGAAAAATATAATTTCCAGTATAGAAATGAAAAAATTGAAAATGTCCCATTTATTGATGTTTCTGCAACTGAAGACGAAAAAAACATTTATGTTGCAGTTATAAATAGGAATACAGAAAAAGTTGATGGGAAAATAGAAATTGAAAATAATTTTAAGAAAGAAGGGAAAATTTTAACTATGACAGGAAATTCACCAGAAGCAATAAACACAACAGAGAAACAAGAAGTAGAAATTATGGAAGAAAATTTTAAAAAATTTTCAGATAAATTAAATTATTCTTTCTTACCTTACTCTACTACAATTTTAAAAATAGAAAAAAATGGATAAAGAAATTGAAAAGAAACTTTTATCATTTGACGATAAAGAAAGAAAAGCAGGTCTTTATCTTTTGAAAAAGAAAATTGAAGAAGGAGATATAAAAAAAATAAATATAAAACCATATTTAAATCTTCATATACACTCTTTCCACTCATTTAACTATAAGAACTGGTCTCCATCAAGAATTGTCTTTGAGGCATGGATAAATAATTTAGAATATGTCGGAGTTGTTGATTTTGATACAATTATTGCAATTGAAGAGACACTTTTATCAGGAGAAATTTTAAATACAAAGGTTGTAAGTGGTTTTGAATCAAGGGTATTTTTACCTGAACTTAAAGACAAAGTTATAAATTCTCCTGAAGAACCTGGTATTTATTATTTGTGTGGGAAAGGATTTAAAAAGGCAATTGATGATAATTCAGAAGAAGGAAAGTTTTTTAATAAGTTAAAAGAAATTGCCCAAAAGAGAAATAAAAAAGTTATTGAAAAACTTAATAACTTTCTTGTAGATATTAAAATTGATTATGAAAAAAACCTTCTTCCATTAACCCCATCTAACAATCCAACAGAAAGACATATAATTTTTGCTTACATAAGAAAATCAGAAGAAATTTTTGGAGAAAAAGTTGATGATTTTTGGGCAGGAATTCTTAAAGTTGATAAAAAAAATATTGGAATTTTGAGAAAAGAAAAACAACATGACTTTCAAGAAATTTTGAGAAAAAAACTTATAAAATTTGGTGGACCCGGTTATATAAAACCAGAAGTAGAAAATTTTCCTCTGTTTGATGAAGTTGTTAAAATGACAGAAAAAGTTGGTGGTATTCCAATAGGAACATGGCTGGATGGAACAAACCAAGGAGAAGAAAACCCAGAAAATTTAATTGAACTTATGAAAAACAAAGGAATAAAAGGAATAACAATAATACCTGAAAGAAATTGGAATATAAAGGACCCTGATGAAAGAAAAATTAAAATAGAAAAACTAATTGACTTTTTAGAAGTATGCAAAAAAATGAATATGCCTGTTATATGTGGAACTGAAATGAACAAATTTGGGCAGCCATTTATTGACGATTTTTCCCAACCAGTTCTTTCAAAATATCTACCATATTTTATGGAAAGTGCTTCTTCTCTTTTCTCTTAATCAAGTTTTTCAAATTTTATATTCCCTGGCAAATACTTTACACTTTCTTCAATAATAGATGTATATTTCCCATAATTTGTTGCTATATGATGAATATATGGGCTTTCAATAAATTTTTTTTCCCATTGTTTCCAGTTTTTTACTTCTAACCATGCATATACATTTTTTGTATAAGGTCCAGATACAGTTTTCCCTTCACCACAAATTATTTTATATTCTCCTTTGTCCCCATCAAACCTTAATATAGTCATTTCTCCATCTTTAAGTTTCCAGTGACATGAACCAGAAGGAATTCCTGGTAATACCCAGTGATTAGAAACTTCTGGATTGCAGTCTTTATCAATCATAGAAATTGGAGAAGAACAGTGCCAGAGAAGGACTGCATTATCATTTTTTGGATGTCTTATAGTAAGGTCAGCAAGAAAAACCTTTTCTTTATTAAATGAAGATGCCTGCAAAATAATAGAACTTATGGCACCGTGTATATCTGTTTCAGCAGCAACAGGGATTCCTTCATCCGATACCATTGCCGCAGCAAACTCAACCATTACTCCTAATTCTTTGCATATACTCATGAATGATTGAATTGCATAAGCATTTATTTTTTCTTTATTGGCTATTTCAAACATTACATCTCTCATTGAAAAAAGGTTTAAAATAGAGTTCTCGTTTTCAAAACCAGAAAAATTTATTTTTTCTTTTGTTTTTTTAAATTCTTCAATATACTTTCTTTTATTTTTTTCAGAATTTTCTTTAACCTGTTTTATAAAATCTACAATATCAATTGGTAAAATTTCAATACCAAACTTCTCTAAAAGTTCGCTTTCATTAATAATTGTTGTCCAGAAAAAATCAATTCTACTCCCAATTTGTCCAAGTCGCATATTTTTAAACTCTTTCACAACAGAAATAACACTCATAAATTTTTCAACTCCCTCTTTAAAAGCAATATCCTCAATTCTACAATTTTCAATATAAGTAAATGGGACATTTAGTTTATGTAAAACCTTGCTTGTCGCAAAAAGTCCACAAAGAGTATCCCTTAATCTTGTCCCATCTTCTAACGGTTCCTCATCTCTTGGCCCCCATAATAAAACAGGAACACCACTTTTCTTTGCTATCATCCCTGCTGCTCCTTCTGTTCCAAAATTACAATGAGGAATAAAAACTCCATCAACTTTTTCTTTATTAAGGAATTCAATAACTACCTCAACATGTTTTTGGTCTCTTACCATCCCATCAGGTAAAATTTTGTCCATTGAAACATAATTTATATTCCACCTTTTTAATTTTTCTTCAATTTGCTTTTTGTATTTCATTGCATCTATATGACTAAAAACAAATTTCCCTATTGGAACAAAACCAAGTTTTAAATTTTCCATTTTGATAACTCCTTTAAAAATTTTATATATTCTTCAATTATAGAGTTAAATATCTTTTCCCCTTTTTCTTTACTTGCAACTACCGGTGCACCAAAAATTCCTGTTTTGCTTTTCTGTAATCCCCATGTTGAAATGAAAACTTTCCCTGGATAAAATTCTGAATTTATTTTTAAGATATCTATATCAGTTGCTTTTTTCATATCAACACTTTTTTCATCAAGATATAACATTAAAGATGTTTCATATTCACAGCCATGACAACTTCCTCGCCATCCCTTTTCTAAAATTTTATCTATTTTTTCTTTTGCAATGGTATTTGGGATAGTTAAGGTCATATAAATACCACAATCATCGGCGATTTTCCTCACAACTACTCTTAATGCTCCTGTATGGTTTCCATGACAACTAACAATAACAATTTTCTTAAATCCCATCCCAACTAAAGAAAAACATATATCATAAATACAGGAAATAAATGTTTCAATTTTAATTCCAGGACAACCAGGCCATTTTGTTACTTCTTTTGTTGAATATCCATAATAAATAGTTGGCATAACAATAGTTGGAACTGGTGATATTTCAGATATTTTTTCACATATTTTCTCAGCAATAAATGCATCTGTTTTAACCGGTAAATGTCTACCGTGTTCTTCTGTTTGACCAATAGGTAATAAAACAATTGCCTTTTGTAATATTGCTTCTTTTATTCCTTCGTAACTATTTTCTTCAAATTTTTTGTTATAAGTAGCCAAGTTCTTTTTCTGTTTCATATATTGCCTCCTCTATAATATTTGTTCCTTTAATTGCAATCTCTTCAGTAATTATTAAAGGTGGAGATAACCTTAAAATATGCCCTGCTGGAACCCATGCAAGTCCTTTTCTAAATGCTTTTTGATAAACAAGTTTTCCTGCCTGTTCAAATGGTTCTTTTGTATGTTGGTCTTTCACCAGTTCTATACCAAAAATACATCCTTTTCCTCTGACATCTCCAATTATAGGATGTTTTTCTTTCATTTTGTAAAGTTTTTCCATTATAACATTTTCTATTTTTCTTGCGTTTTCAATTAAATTCTCCTCTTTTATTACTTTTATTGTCGCAACAATTGAAGCACAGGCAAGAGGATTACCACCAAAAGAAGAAGAAGAACTTATCTTTTCTAACACATCTTTGTATTTTTCTCTAACTGCCATAATTGTGACTGGAAAACCATTACCCAGTCCTTTCCCTACTGTAATTATGTCAGGCACAATATTATAGTGTTGACAGGCAAACCATTTTCCAGTTCTTCCCATTCCTGTTAAAATTTCATCAGCAAAAAGTAAAATTCCCCTTTTTTCAAGTCGTTTTTTTAATTCAGGAATAAACTCATCTGGTGGGAAAATACTTCCTGCCCATCCTTGAATTGGTTCCATAACAACTGCTGCCACCCTATTAGTTGTCTCTTCATCTATAATTCTTTCAACAAAATCAACACAATACAAATTACAGGAATCTTTGTGAAGTTTAAATGGACATCTATAACAATAAGGTCTTGGAGTTAGAAAAAATCCAGGACTTCTTATTCCTTTGTCAGGACTCATGATAGAAAGAGAAACAGAACCCAATGTTTTCCCATGAAAATCACCCCAGAAAGATATAAATTCAAACTTTTCAGTAATTGCTCTTGCTGCTCTTAAACCTGCTTCAATAGCAGTAGTTCCATCTGAATAAAATTGTATTCCATTAATATCACCTGGAAGTATTTCAGAAAGTAGTTGAAGTGCTTCTGTCTTGACAGGAGTTGTAAAATCATGGCAATTCCATAGTTTGTCAAGGTATTTTTTTACATATTCAACAATTTTTGGATGACAGTGTCCACAATTAGTAACATATATTCCAGAAGAAAAATCAATATAAGTATTTCCATCAACATCTCTTAAAAACGGACCATTACCTTCTTCAAATACAACTGGAAATAATTTAACCTGTCCTGAATACCCTTTCATATATTTACCCGCAAGTTGGTGATATTCATTTGATTTTGGACCAGGTGGAACAACTTTTATATCCGGTACTTCTTTTATATCAATCTTTTGCCAGTACTTCATTTTCCGCCTCCTATTTTTTGATATTATGTTAAATTGTTAATAAAAAAGCACCTCTGGCAGCACATTCTTTTATTTCAGGAATTATTACATCTTTTTTTGAAATTTCTTTTATGAGTTCAGGTAAAAAACTAATATTTGTTCCTCCTCCAACAAGAAAAAATTTCTTTACTTTTATTTTATTCTCTATTTCATCTATATACTTCTTTATTTCATAAACAATTGCCCTTACTGCTGAATAATATATTTCTTCTCTTTTTGTTGATAATGAAATGTTTTTAATTTCTCCTTTCCCTTCTGAAAAATATGGAATAAATTTTATCTTTGTATTATTTAATTTTTTAATTTCAAATTTTTTGAAATTCAGAATAATCCAGTCAAGAATACAACAACCATTTGAAATAGGTCCCATTACTCCATATTTATCTTCAAATAAATATCTCCCTGGTTTCCAGTGTTTTTTATTTTTAGGCAAAAAAATTAATTTATCAGTTAAAACAAGTAAAGCAAAAGCAGTCCCAGTTGAAAGTAAGCAATCCCCTTTTTCTTTCACACCAGCACCAAGTGAAGCACAATACTGGTCATGTCCCCCTGAAATAACAGGTATATTTTCTTTTAAACCAAGAGAATTCGCAACTTCCTTTTTTAGTTTGCCACCAATTTCTCCAGAAGGGACAATTTCAGGTAGCATATTTTTATCTATCCCTGCAATTTCACATAAATCATCATCCCATTTATCTTCAACAATATTATAAAAAGAACTCATCTGTGCATTTGTTCTATCTAAAAAAAATCTTCCTGTTAATTTGAAATTTAAATAATCAGCAACAAAAGAAATTCTTCTTACTTTTTCATAAATTTCTGGATTTTTTTCTCTTATATAAGAAATTATAGAAATTGGCATCCATGCTGCAATAGGATGACCTGTTTTTTTATAAAAGAAATCGTCACCAAACTTTTTCTTTAATTTTTTAGATGTTTTCTCTGCTCTATTATCAAGCCATGTAAAAGCATTTGTTAATACCTTTGAGTTTTTATCAAGAAGAACAAATGTTCCTCCTTGTGTTGAACTTGATATACACTCAATTTTTTCTTTATTATAGTCAATATTCTTTAGCCCTTTTAAAAAACAAGTCCACCATTCCCCTGCTTTTTGTTCAACACATTCTCTTTCGGGATAATATGTTTTTATTTTTATAGAATTTTGTTTTACTATATTACCGTCTCTCTCAAAAATAATTGTTTTTATATTTGTAGTTCCCTCATCAATTACAAGAACACTCATTTTATTTTCACCTCTTTAAGAAGTTTGTATCCATTATAAAAAAACAAATTTTTTATAAAATTTATATCCTTTTTTGTTCTTTCAACTGCTTTCTTTATTGCTCTTAATTCCTCATAAACAAAAGAAGTAAATACAATTTTTTTCTTCTCATCAGAAATTGATAATTCCCATGGTATGGGAGTTATATATGTGTACTGGTCATTTATTTCAACTGATTTTCCTTCTGCAAGAGCAATTGGTATATCTGTCCCATAAAGAATTTTATCCTGTGCAACATTTTCAAAAAGATATTCTATAACTTCAAAATTATTTACCATTGCAAGGTCAAAATATAAATTGGGGAATTTTTTTATTTTCTCAAGATTCCCATAAATATTTTTGAAATAATATGCCCTTCCAATATGAGCAAGAACTATTTTTGCATCTGGAAATTTATTACATATATACATAATTTGTTTTTGATTGGATTTGTCTGCTAACCTGTTTTCCTTTGGAATATGGAGCATAATAACCAACCCGTATTTATCTGCAATTTTTAAAATTTTTTCAGGTAAAAAGTCAAGAATTTCAACTTCTTCTTTTTTCTTAAATTTTTCAGCATAGTCCCTATATGGCTTGAAACCATAAAACTCCTTTTTTATAATATCTTTTTCAACTTCTTTTTCATTTTCCTCTGGTCTTACAATTCTTAATGGGAAAAAGTTTTTTTTATCACAAACAGAGGCAACATAATTATTCATAATATCTGTTTTTAAATTAACACTTGGGACTCCAAAACAAACACCATAAAATTCCCTATTTGGGTAAAGAGCACACATATCTTCTTTCAATTCATCAAAGGTATATTTTTTGAGTTTATTTCCTCCTGCATTTATTGCAAAACTACCAGTGGGAACTGCCTGTTTTGGACATATATGAATATGGAAATCAAGAATTTTTTTAGGCAAAAATTTCTCAAATTCTTCCTTAAATATCTTCAAATTTTTCTCTAATTTTATTGTTTTTTTCAACATTTCAAACCTCAAAATATTCAATTCCCATAATTTCTGAAAGATACTTTATTTCTTCTGACCTATCACCATAAGTCATGGCAAGATGATGTGTTCCTCCTGATTTACTATATTCAGTTAAAAAATCTTCAACTTTCCTGCCTACCTTAAATATAAAGTGAGGAGAAGTAATATCTTCAAAAATTGGTATGTCAATAATTTCTCCTTTTGAAACAATAAATTTAAAAGAATTTTCTGTCGGAGATATATTGAAAAGAGTTATTTTGCCTGGTTTTATCTGGAACTTGAAAAAAAGAGTTTTAAGTCCTTTTTTCACAATTGTCATATCTTTTTCAACAATTTCTATTTCTCCTTTATCTTTTGCAATGTTTATATTTGACTCTCCCATATGAGAAGAACATATTCTGCTGTTTTTGTAGTCAGTTGTGAACATTTCAACAAAATTTCCTTCTCCAAAGAGTTTTTGAAAAATTAAAACAGAAATAGCACATATAACATCTCCTTCTCCTCCATAACCAATTCCTTCTGATAAAAATTTTGAAATTGCAGAAAAAGGAATTACTTCACAGCCCTTTTGTCCTTTAAAAGAATTAAAATTTATTGCAACACCATCTAATTTTTTTTCTTCTATTATTTTTCTTAAAGAAATTTCAATTCTTGATACAACATAATGAATTTTCTCATCTGCCTTTATTTTGAAATTTTTTCTATCTTCCTTCATTAACTTTTCTATTTTAGATTTGTCTATTTTTAAAGAAATTTCTGATAGTTTTTTAAGTGGAATATCAACTATTTCTGGACCAATTATTTTATTTATTTTCTCATCAGGAATAGAAAAATCTCCCATATCTTTAAATTTTCCACCAATTCTTCCTATTTTTGATTTTTTTAAAAATTTTGATATTGAAGTTGCCTGACACCATTTTTTAATTTTTTCTATAACTTGTTTCTCTTTGTAATGTCCTGTAATTAGAGAAAAATTTGTTTTTTCTCTTAATAAAACACTTGCTAAATCCTGAACCCCATGCATTCCATGGTTGTTAAGCATATCTGCATCAGTAAAATTTTCATTTATTTCAAAAAGTTTTTGTGTATTCCATATTAAGACAGGTATGTCTTTATATTTTTTTAGAACAGGAGAAATAATTAAACTTGGGCTATATGAAAGAAAAACAAGAATTACTCCATCGCAATCAGAGTTTCTGATTTTCTTAAATGCCTCTTCCACTTGTTCTTTTTTATAAATAACAGGGAAATGGATAACTGAAGAAAATTCCTCACATACTTTTTTCAACTCAAAAGAAAATTCTTCTAAATTATCTATAAAGTCAGGTATCCTTTCCTTATAGAGTTGTGCCGTTAATCCAATTAGACCTATTTTGGGTTTCATAAGTTATCCTAAATTTTATATGCTTTTTCTAATTGTTTTTTAATTTCCGACATTGCTTTCTCTCTCTTTTTTTCAAGCATTTCATAAATTTCTTTTTTAATTTCAATTTCTCCAAGGATAGAAGGTGCTGGTTGGTTTTTCATTAGTTTTTTATCATTTGGGTCAGGTGACCAATTATCATTTTCATATTTTTTTCTTTCTTTTTCTTTTCTAAAATCTGGTATCTCAATAGGAATATTACCAGAAAGAGCAGAACGATACCCCAAAATTCCAGGCAATGTCATATCCATTGCTTTATAAATATCTATTGGTGGTCTTTCTTTTTTCCTTATTGAATTGACAAAGTCAAATAAAAGGAAAAAATCTCCTCCTCCATGTCCTGACCTTTTTGCCTGTTTTTGGTACTTTTTGAATTCAGGAAGATAACTTTTTATTTTTGGTTTTTCCCATAATTTCTGAAAATGAACATTTAGAACATTTGTATCTTTCCACCTATTATTTTCCATCATCCCATCAGTTCCATAAATTCTGTACCAGATTGAATCATGGGGACCAATACTCCAGGGAATAATTCTTAAAATTGCATCGTTTTCCATTTTTATAATGAGTATTCCCCAATCATCACCTTCTCTTCCATATTCTCTGGATATCAAATTAGGGACAACAAATCCAGATACCTGAACAGGCCTTAAATCAGTTATTTTTATTATTGGACCAAGAGAATGAGTACAATAATAAGTTGAAGGAAGCCAGTTTCTCCAATGAGAAGGTGAAGTAGTTAAAACATGCCAGGAAGAAGAGCAATCGTGAATATATTCACCTTCTCCATATCTTAATTGCCCAATTTTTCCTGCTTTGTAAATCCTCTCCATTTCTTGGATATAGGAGAAATAACAATAATTTTCAGCAAACATATAAAATATCCCCTTTTTTTCTGCTTTCTCTACTTCTCTACAAAGAGAGACCCCTTCTGAGAGCGTTTTACAGGCAATTACTTCTGATAAAACATGCTTTCCACTTCTTAATGCTTTTATTGCTGCGGGAGCGTGTTCTGTGCAATAATTACAAAGGACAACAATATCCATATCATGTTGCAAAAACTTTTCATAATCATTATAAGTAGGAATGTTTTTTTTCCCACTTATTAAAAAATTTTTAACTCTGATTTCGCTATTATCACAGACAGCAACAACTTCTGTATTTGGAATAGAGTTAAATATGTTTGCAAAACTATCACCTCTTCTAATACCAAAAATCCCAACTTTTAATTTTTTATTCATTTTGTCTCCTGTAACTTTAAATAATTTAATATTTTTTCCCATCTTCTTATATTATCTTTTTCACAAATTACTGGTTTAAAACCAAGTTTTAAATAAATTTTAATAGCAGACAATCGAAAATCATCTGTTGTAAGAAATACTTGATTTATTCTTCTTTTTTGGAAGTATTTTAGAACTTCTGAACATAAAATATATCCAAGGTTTTTACCAGAATGTTCTGGAAGAACACCTAAATAGTGAAGTTGTCCTAAATTTCTATCTTCTTTCCATGCTATTACTGTCCCACACGGTTTATCTCCATAATAAAGAAAAAATACCCCATCAGGGTCAAATTGTTTTTTTGATTTGAATTTTTCTTCAAAATATTCTTTATTCAAATTCCCACCAATTGTTTTATTTATTATTTCACACCATATTTTTTCATTTCCTTCTTTAAATGTTTTTATTTTATATCCATCTGGAAGCATAGTATCAGAAAGTGAGTTAAAATCATAAAGATGCATTTTTAATTGACTATATTTATTCCCATTTATAGTTGCCTTTAATTGTTCAATAAATTTAGTTGGGTTTTCCGATTGGAAGACATTTCTACCAAAAACAATACCTTTTGCACCTTTTTCTGCCCCTTCTTTAGCAATATCTAAAGCATCTTCTTCATATTTCATTTTGTCTCCACCAAGTATAAAAACAGGAATAGGAACTCCTTCAATAATTTCATTAAAATTTTCTCCTGTATAAATTGTTTTTATCATATCTGCCCCAAGTTCCCATGCAATTCTAACTGCCTGTTTTATATGAGTATGTAGTTTTTCTTTTTCATTTGAAGGAATAAGAGGTATTATTTCTCCAATTAGTGGCATTCCAACTTTTTCTTTCTTTTTGGCTATTTCAGTAAAAACTTTAACATTTTTAGAGTCAACTTTTTCACTTCCACTCTGTAATGTCAAATTTGCTATAATAGCATCTGCACCAGAAAAAGATGCTTCTTCTGGTTCAATGACTAATTTTGTATGTGCTTGTTTATAATTCCATGGCATACATAAAGCAGTTGTCCAATTTACTCTTAAAATAACTAATGGAGATGATAATGAGTTAAAAAAATCTTTTATATAAGAAAAAACAAAAGGAGTCATAAGAATTCCATCCGCATTATAAATTTTAAGAATTGTCTTTCTTAAAGATTCAATTCCTTCAATAGGTCCAAAATACTGCCCATGGTCAATTGCTACTATTACAGGACTCCCATATGAAAAAAATTTCTCTATTTTCCTTTCTTTCTCAGTCATTTTTTTCTCCTATTATGATTTCAAAACCATATTTTTTTAATTTTTCAATTTCTTTTTTTGATGCTTTATAATCAGTAATAATTCTTTTGTCTTTCTTTTTTTTCAACATTTCTCCATAAGGAACTGGTGAAATTTTTCCAATTTTTGAATAGTCAACGACAATATTTATTTCTCTCGCTTTTTCAATTACTACTTCTTCAATTCTCGCTGTATCAACATCAGTTGTTGTCAGCCCAGTTTCACCTGATATTCCATCCACTCCAATAAAAGCACCTGTAAATGAAAGTTTTTTTATTTCTTCTATTGTAAAAGGTCCATAAAAATCAAAACTTTCTTTTCTAAAAAAACCACTTAAAGCAATAAGTTGGGCTATAGATGAATTAACAAGGTAATTTATCGCTGGTAGAGAATTCGTAATAACTGTAACAGGTAAATTTTTTTCACAAATTAATTTTGCAATTTCTAATGTTGTTGTTCCTGAATCAAGAAATATTGTTTCTCCTTCTTTTATATACTTTATAGCCATTTCCGCAACTATTCTTTTTTCTCTTATATTTTTTTTCAATTTTGCCTTGAATTGGAGATTTTCGGGAAATATAATATCTGATTTTAATGCCCCTCCATATGTTCTTACTAAAATTCCTTCTTTTTTCAATTGCTCAAGTTCTTTTCTGATTGTAACCTCAGATACATTAAAAATTCTTACAAGTTCTGAAACAGCAATACTACCTCTTTTTTCAATTAATTCCTTTATTTTCTCTTTGCGTTTTTCTGAATCTAAACTCATTTTGTTTTCTTTCTTTTTTTTATGTTTTATTTCGTTTTATTACATTTAATTTACACTTTAAAAATTTTTTTGTCAAATTTATTTTTACTTACAAGAAATTTAGCACTCTTTCTCAGACTTTTTTAAGATAAAAAATGTTGTATTTGCAACTCTATCATTATTTTTTATTCCCAGTTTTATATTTTCTCCAGTTTTTACTGGCAATTTTTTGAAAATATTTTCTACCTAATACAATTCTACTTTATATATTATCCTCTATTTCTGTAAAACATTTCCAATAATATGAATTAAAAAAGGAAATTTGATGTTCTTATTTTTTTTGTTAAAATAATAAAAATCACATAGGAGAAGAAAATGAATATCGGTAAATTGTTAGATGAAATTGTTGTAAAAAAAGGGAATGAAGAATGTCTTATATTTGAGGATAAAATTTTCAAATACAAAGATGTTTTAGAAAAAACAAATAAATATGCAAATTTTTTCAAAAGTATAGGGATTGAAAAAGGAAAAAAAGTTGGAATTTTCCTTCAAAACTCCCCTGAATATATTTTTTCTTATTTCGCAATTTTTAAAATGGGTGCAACAGGAGTTCCTATTGACCACCGACTTAAAGTTAATGAACTATGCACACTTCTAAATCATAGCCAGTCAGAGTATCTTATAACTTATAATTTTAAGGACTTCAATGCAGATGAGATAAAGAAAAAGGTACCTTCAATTAAAAAAATAATCCTTATTGATGAAAAGGTTCAAAATACACTTTTTATAGGAGATAGTGAGAATTTTCCTTCTTCTTTTCCTACAAGAGATATTGATGAAAATTCAATTGCTTTAATTCTTTATACTTCTGGAACAACAGGAACTCCAAAAGGGGTTATATGGACATATAAAAATCTTGAAAGTCCAATAGAATCATTTAGATATTTTAATCTTTTCAAAGACGGAGAGACAACTTTATGCTGTATCCCTTTTTCTCATAATGGAGGAATTATTTATCCTCTTTTGATAATTCTTGGAGTTAAACTTGTCCTTATGAGAATGTACCAGCCACTTTTACTGCTAAAAAATCTTTTAAATTGGAAAGTGGACTTTCTTTTTATTGTTCCAACAATGCTTATCGGGATATTAAACCTAAAAGAAATTGATGAGTTTTTATTACCTGACCTTAAATGGGCTGCTGTTTTTGGTGCTCCAAGTTCCCCTGATATACTTGAGAAATTCAGCAAAGTTGCTCCAAATGCAAAACTTTTTTCTGGATATGGTCTTACAGAAAGTTCTGCACCAAATTTCTTACATCCTCTTGATAAAATAAAATTGGATTCAGTCGGCATGCCTGTTCCGTGGATTGAAGTAAAAATAATTGATAAAGAAGGGAAAGAAGTAAAAAAAGGAGAAGTTGGAGAACTAATAATGAAGGGCTGGCCAATAACTCCTGGTTATTACAATCAGCCAGATATTACAAAGGAAGTAATTAAAGATGGGTGGTTATACACAGGAGATATTGGAAGATTTGATGAAGATGGGTATCTTTACATAGTAGGCAGGAAAAAAGAAATGATAAAAGTTGGTGGACTTTATGTATTTGCACCTGAAATTGAAGGAGTTATATATAAACATCCAAAAGTTAAAGAAGTAGCAGTTGTTGGTGTTCCAGATGAATTAAGAGGAGAAAGCGTGAAAGCAATTATAGTCCCAAAAGAAGATGGGATAACAGAAAATGAAATAAAAAAATTCTGTAGACAATACCTTGCTTCTTATAAAATTCCGACAATTGTTGAATTTAGAAAAGAACTACCAAAAACAGGAATAGGGAAAATAAAAAAAGAATCTCTCAAATAACCTAAGTTATCAGTAAAAATTTGGGCAGTTTGTGTCAGCAAGTATAAATGAAAGTCATATAGGGAAATCCCGTAAGCATAACTTATCGCTTCGGCACCTGCCCGTCTGAGCATTAGCAAAGGAGGGTAGGGATGGTCTGTAAGCAAAACTCTAAACCCTTCTGTGTAAGACAATCCATTCCATCCTCCCCCTTCTCTCGGCCGTAGCTAGTAGGCTACAGCCTATGGGCGGGGTCTTTTTCAAAGAAGGGAGCCAAACGTTTCCCCTTTTGTAAAGGGGATAGAGGGGGATTTGAAGGGAAAATTTAATATAAATCCATCCCGGCCTTCCTTTGATAAAGGAAGGAGAGATACTCCCCTCTTTGAAAAACGACTAAAGTTGCTTACCTTGTGCCTCAGAGTTGGTGCTTCATCGTCTCCCACTTTATAAAAGGTTAAGATAGAAGAACATGGTTCTCTGTGAGAACCGGGTTCTTGAAACAATAAGGTAAGTAAGTATATTCTTCCCTTTGACAAAGGGAAGTTAGAAAGGATTTTTAGCGGGGGGATTTAATAAAAGCCAGCCCTACCCTCCTTTGCTAATGCTCAGACGGGCAGGCGCAGAAGCAATAAGTTGAGCAGACGGGGTTTCCAGATAGCACAACGGGAGTTTAAGAGAGATTTATAATAAAAATCCACCCCCACCCTCCTTTTTTAAAGGAGGGAGATAAAGGAGAAGAAGTCCCCGCTTCGCCATTTCCCCCTTTCTAAAAGGGGGAGACAGGGGGATTTGAAAGGGAGATTTCAGCAAGCACAACGAGAGATTAAGAGGGATTTATTGAACAATTTGATTTTCTTTCTTGATTAAATTGAGAAAAAGAATAAAAGCAATAACTTCAATTACAAGAACAAAAGGAACAATAAGTTTTTGCACATATTGATATAAATAGCCAATTACAACTCCTCCAATAAAAATGCCCGAACCATAAATTATATTAAATATCCCATAAGACAATCCCCTTTTTTCAACAGGTATCATATCTGCAATTGCTGCCCTCATAATTGTTTCATGTATTCCCATTACAATTGCCCAGATAAAAATTCCAAAATATACAAGTAATTTGCTTTCTGTGAAAGAGAAAACAGGAATAAGGAAACTAAATAAAGGAATTAAAATCAGACATTTCAATTTTATCTTATCATAAATTTTCCCAATTCCTATTGCTGTAAGACCATCAATTCCCATAGCAATAAGATAAAGCAAAGGAATTTGAGCAAGAGAAAAAACATTTTTGAATTTTAAATGATAGGAAATAAGTTGAAAATTAACAAAACCAGATGTAGCAAAAAATGTAAAAATAGTATATTTATAAAAAATTGGAGGTAATTTTTTTACTTGATTTGTATCCTTTTCTTCTGTTCTTTTTTCAAGTTCCTGTGGGACTGGATATTTCATTTTTGTTATAAAAAGAATAACCATAAGGATAAGATATGGAATCCACAAAATATTAAAAGCAGCAGAATATTTTTTATTACTGAAAAGAAGTATAGTAAAAATCATTGGTCCTAAAACAGCACCAATCTGGTCTAAAAATTCATGAAGTCCAAATCCAAAACCAGTTCCTACATTTTTTGAAGCATAAGAAAGAATTGTATCTCTTGCAGGTGTTCTAATTCCTTTGCCAATTCTTTCAAGGATAAAGAAAATTATTGCTATTTCTAATTTATGAGCAAAGGAAAGAAGAGGAATAAAAAAAATCATTCCATATCCCAAAATTGTAAGAAACCAGTATGCTTTTTTTCTATCTGCTATGTATCCAGAAAAAAATCTCAATCCATAACTTAAAATCTCTCCAATTCCTGAAACAAAACCCACTACAACTGCTGTTGCACCGAGAGAAAATAGAAACGGTCCTGCTATACTTCTGGCACCTTCATAAACAATATCTCCACATAAACTAACAATCCCAAAAAACAAAATCATTTTATACGAACTCTTTACATTTTTTTCCATTTATTCATTATAAATTTATTTTTGTTTTCACTTTTTATTTTTTCTCCATAAGTCATCAAAAAATGTCTCAAAATAATATTCCTGATAATCTATTGTATTTTTCTTTATATCTTCTTTTTTAAAAGAAATATTATAATTAACACAATAATTCAATAGTATTTCCATTGATTCATTTAATTTCCTTATCATTTCTTCATATTTCTTTTTGTCTCTCTCTTTACACCTATCTGGATGGTATTTTAAGCATAAATTTTTATATGCTTCTTTTATTTCTCTAATTGTTGCATTTTCCCCAAGTCTTAACAATTTCCTGGCATTATCAATCTTTTCGTATATTGACATTTATCTCCTCGTTTTAATTTATTATATGTGTTCTACACAATTATATAAATTTTCTCATCAAAATATCTTTTTACAAAATTTATCTCAAAAATTTGGAATAAAATTTCTGGTATGTTAAAATTATTTTTCAAAAAGGAGAAGAAATGGGAAGATTTGAAAAAGAAAAATTGGAAAAGGATGAATTAGAAAAATTAGAAAATTTAAGTAAGATATGTAAAGGGGATATTTTAACAATGACAACTCTTGCGAATTCAGGACATCCCGGAGGAGCAATTTCATCTCTTGATATATTTTTAACTACATGGTACTTCGCAAATATCTCCCCAGAAAGTATTGATTTACAAGAAAGAGATAAAATTATTGTAAGTCATGGGCATACATCTGCTGCTGTTTATTCTGTTTTAGGGCGATTAGGATTTTTTGATATAGACATCGCACTTTCAACTTTCCGACTTGGTGGAAGTATTTTTGAAGGTCATGTTGTCCGAAAAGTTCCAGGTATTGAGTGGGGAACAGGAAATTTAGGACAGGGACTTTCTGCTGGTTGTGGTTTTGCTTTATCTGATAAAATTCATAATAGAGATAGTTATACATTTGTTTTAATGAGCGATGGAGAACAGACAAAAGGACAAGTAGGAGAGGCAAGGAGGTTTGCAGTAAAATATGGTCTGAATAA
Organism: bacterium; assembly: GCA_035370465.1. Lineage (NCBI taxonomy): Bacteria > bacterium. The sequence goes on from DAOOVW010000012.1 coordinate 20,086, forward strand.
CATTACAGTTATCATTGATTATAATAAATTACAAATAAGTGGAAATATTGAAAAAATTATGCCATGTAGAATATATGAAAATTATAAAGCAGACGGATGGGAAGTTATTGATGGTGTTGATGGGCATGATTTTAACTCTCTTTATGATGCAATTAAAAATTCAATTGAAATTAAAAGACCTGTTTGTATAATTGCTCAAACAGTTATGGGAAAAGGTATTTCTTTTATGGAAAATCAGCATAAATATCATGGAAAACCATTAAATGAAGAAGAATATAAAAAAGCAATTGATGAATTGGGAATTTCAGTTGATTTAGATAAATATAAACAATTAAGAAAGAAAAAATGGGAATATCCAGAAAGAAAGTTTTATTTCTCTCCAAAAATTGAAAAAGGTAATCCCATTATATATAAAGAAAAAACAGATAATAGGACTGCCTATGGAAAAGCGCTTGACGATATAGCAAAATTAAATGTTGGAAATGAGTATCCAATTGTTGTTTTTGATTGTGACTTATCTTCAAGTGTAAAAACAGATTATTTTGAAAAGGACTTTCCTGAAAGATTCTTTCAGGTTGGAGTTCAGGAACATAATGCTGCTACCATTGCAGGAGCAATTTCAACTGATAAGGTCATAAGTTTCTTTTCTGATTTTGGTGTTTTTGGAGTTGATGAGACATATAATCAACAACGGCTTAATGACCAGAATTTTACAAACTTAAAACTTGTCTGCACTCATTTAGGCCTTGATGTAGGAGAAGATGGGAAAACGCATCAATGTATTGATTATATTGGAGTTTTAAGGAATATTTTTGGATTTAAAATAGTAATACCAGCAGACCCAAATCAAACAGATAAAGTTATAAGATATATTTCAGATAAAGAGGGAAATTGGTTTGTTGGAATGGGAAGGTCAAAATTACCAATTATTACAAAAGAAAATGGGGAAATTTATTTTGGAGATAACTACAATATTCAATATGGAAAATGTGATTTAATAAGAGAAGGTAAAGATGGTTATATTTTGACTTATGGATGTATGGTTTATAGAGCAATAGAAATAGTTGAAGAATTAAAAAAAGATGGAATTTCTATTGGAGTTATAAATTTCCCATTTCCAGCAGAAATTGATAAAGAAATTATGGAAAAAGCATTAAAAACATCTTTTTTAATTACTTATGAAGACCACCATATAGATACAGGACTTTCTTTGACAGTTGGAATTTACCTTTCTGAAAATGGATATAATGGTAAATTTTACAGAAAAGGAGTTACAAATTATGGTGCTTCAGGACAACCAGATGAATTGTTAAAAAGATTTGGAATGGATATTGAAAGTATGGTTTCTTTTATAAAAGACAAACTTGAAAATAAAAATGGATAATTGTAAAAACAAAGAAAAAAATATCAAAAGTTGTACCTGTTCTTATCCATGTGAGAAAAAAGGTGTTTGTTGTGAATGTTTAAGGTCCCACTGGATAAATAACGAACTTCCTGGATGTCTTTTCCCACCAGATGCAGAAAAAACTTATGATAGGTCTTTAAAATATTTTATAAAGGTCTGGAGTGAAAAATTAAAATAAATTTGAAAAACAGATATTTATTATGGTGTATTTTCTTTTTTATATTTTTAGGGACGAGTTCTTCTCAACCATATATCAATGTATATCTTAAGGAATTAGGTTATTCTCCAATTCCTCTTTCATTTGTTCTTGCAAGTGTCTATTTTACAATGGCTTTTACTGAAATTTTCGCTCCATCTATTCTTAAAAAATTAGGTCTGAAAAAAGGAATAATGATTGGCGCTCCTGCCTCTTGTCTTTTTGCTTTTTTTCTTTTTGCCTTTAAAAATTTAGGTATATTTATTTTAGGTGCTATTATTTGGGGATTTGGAGCATGCATTCTATGGGCATCTGTTCACACAATGCTTCTTAAAATTTCAAATGAAAATAGATATGGAATTGAAATTGGATATCTTCGTTTTTTTGTTCAAGTTGGGCTTTTAATTGGTTCTTTTGTTTTAGGACAGATTGCCATAATAAGTAATTTTAGAAATTTATTTTTAGTCGCTTTCTTTTTTACTTTTTCTGGTTTTTTATTTACCTTCTTTTTAGAAGATGTGAAAACATCTTTTTCAAAATTTAATTTTAATACTGCATTTTCAAAAAAATTAACAATTTTTACCATTGCTATGTTTATAAGTGTTTTTGGATATGGTTTAGTTGTCAACCAACTTAATTTTTTTATTGCAGAAAAATTCTCAATTTCTTTTCTCAGTAAAATAATCGTCCTTTTCTATCTTTCAGCAGGAATTTTAAGTTTTTTTGGTGGTAAATTAATTGACAAAACTGGTGAAATTATTATACCTTTTCTTTTCTTCTTATTTTCAGGACTCTTTTTAATAATTTTTTCTTTTTATCAATCAATTCCTTTATCAATTTTTTCAATAATTTTTATAGGTGGGCTATATGAAATTGTTCCTATTGCAATAACGGTAAGAATTGGTAAAATTATCCCAGAAAATAAAAGAGCAAATACAATCTCTTCCACTTTTTTATGGAGAGACTTTGGAATTGGGGCAAGCATTTTCCTTTTAGGTCTTATGAGAAGTAAATTTACTTATCAGAAAAATTTTATTATAATGGGAATTATATTTGTTCTAATGGGTATCGTTTTTATCTTTTCTTTTAAAAATGAAAAAAAATTCAATTAAATATTGGCCAAAAGATGAAAAACCGAGAGAAAAATTATTAAGAGATGGTGAACATACTCTTTCTGATGCTCAACTTCTTGCAATTCTTTTAAGAACAGGTACAAAAGGAGAAAGTGCAGTTGACCTTGCAATGGAAATAATGAATAAATTTAAGTCATTCAGAAATATGAGCCATATAAATTTAAAAAAATGGGAAGAAATAAAAGGACTGGGAGAAGCAAAAATCTGTCAGATAAAAGCAGCAATTGAAATTGGAAGAAGAATGCAAGAACAGGTTCTAAAAGAAAAAAGAATAAAAATAAAAAATCCAGAAGACGCTGTAAAATTTATTTTACCAAGGATGAGAGACCTTAAATTTGAGATTTTTAAGGTCTTACATTTAGATGCAAAAAATAGAATTTTTGAAATGTCCGAAATTGAACAAGGGACTATAAATCAGGCAAATCCAATCATAAGAAACATTTTTCAGAAAGCAATTGAAAATTTTTCCTGCTGTCTTATTTGCGTTCATAACCATCCATCGGGTGACCCACAGCCAAGTCAGGAAGATATTGAATTCACCAACCAACTTAAAAAAAGTGGGGAAATACTTGGAATAAAAGTTTTAGACCATATAATTATTGGTGATAACTCATATTATAGTTTTGCAAGTAATAGACAATCAAGTTTTAAAGTCAGTAGTAATGAATAAACTCTATATAATCCCCCATTTGAAGGGAAAAATAAAAGTTGAAGAAGAAAACAGGACAATGGAAGAGAAAATAAAAAAATTAAAAGGGATTCTTAAAAATTTACAAAATGTTATTGTATCTTATTCAGGTGGGGTTGATAGTTCTTTCCTTTTGGAAGTAGCAGTTGAAACAATTGGAAAAGAAAATGTTATTGCAGTAATTAGCATATCTGATATTTTTACCAAAGAAGAAAAGGACTTTGCAGAAAAATTTTGTGCCAGTTGTGGAGTAAGATACATTAAAATAAAGACAAACCAACTTCAAAATAAAAATTTTATAAAAAATCTTCCTGATAGATGTTTCTGGTGTAAAAAAGAGTTATTTGAGAAAATGGAAAAAATAAGAAGAAAGAATAAATTTAATTATATAATTGATGGAACAAACAAAAATGACGAAAATGATTATAGACCCGGGGAGAAAGCAAAAAAAATTTTTAATGTCCTTTCTCCATTAAAAGAGGTTGACATAACAAAAGAAGAAATAAGAAAATATTCAAAAAAAATTGGATTACCTACCTGGAATAAACCACAAATGTCCTGTCTTGCAACAAGAATTCCTTATGGAGAAAAAATAACAAGAGAAAAATTAAAAAGAATTGAAGAAGGAGAAAAATTTTTAATTTCTCTTGGTTTTAAAATTGTTAGAATTCGTGAGCATGAAGAAATTGCGAGAATAGAAGTAGACAAACAGAAAATTGAAAAACTGGTAAAAATGAAAGAAAAAGTTGTAAAAAAACTAAAAACACTCGGTTATAAATATATAACAGTTGACCTTGATGGATATAGAAGTGGAAGTATGAATGAAGTTATAAAAATATCTAACCGCGCGGGTTGAACAAAAAAAATTTAACATTTTTAAAAGTCCGCAGGATCCTGTAGAGATTTTTTATAAATTTTATAGTTGAAAATTTTATGGATGGTTGCTTCTTGTTTTTACAGGAAAAAATAGACATTACCAATAGGCACAACGAGAGATAGAGGGGATTTGATAAAATCCCATAAGCATAACTTATCGCTTCGGCGCTTGCCCGTCTGAGTATTAACAAAGGAGGGAGGCAATTTTCCCCTTTAAAAATCCTTAAAAATTTGTTTCTGAGGGAATAACACTCTTTCTTGGAGATTATTTTTGTGGAACGACGGCATGACTGTTGACAAATTATTTCTTAAATAATATAATAATGTAAGATAATGATATAACATAAGGGGAACCAAAATGATTAAAGAAGAAAAAGAAGAAATGGTAAAAACTCAAATTATTTTAACATCAGAACAATATAAGGTATTGCGAAATCTTGCCAAAGAAAGAGATGTTTCTATGGCTGCTCTTATCAGGGAAGCAGTGGAAAATGCCTATATTAAAAAAGTTGATTATCAGGAACAATTAGAAGCATTGAAACGCATATCTTCTCGAAAAGGAGATGTTTCTGACTGGGAAACAATGAAAAAAGAAATTAGAGAAGGATTTATAGGAAAGGAGTAAATGAATATATTTTTAGACACTTGTATTTTTGAGTATGCACAAGGCAAAGCAAGTATTTATAAAAATCCCTGTCTTGATATTCTTCAAGCAATTTTAGATAACAAAATTACTCCTTATACAGACACAGAAGTTTTTCAAGAAATTTGGTATAGGCATTATAGGAGAGATGAAGACAGAGGAATTGGGTTATTAAAAGATACCTTAAAAATAATTAAACAAAACAATATCTTACCAATAACTTATCGTGATATAACTTTAGCAATTGAACTTGGAAAAGAGTATGGAAATATAATTGAACCCAGGGATGCTTTGCATTTAGCAGTGATGCTTAAAAATCATATCGACATTATTTGTACGGTAGACAAAGGAATAAAAGCAGTCAAAGAAATCACCGCAATAGACCCTATTGATTTAGAAGAACAATTTAAAAAATAGTCCCTTCCTGTTGTGTCAAATAAAAATCTACTTAAAATAATAATTCGTTGAGATATTAAAAATCTGTTCCAACACATTGTTTCTTTTTCTATTTGGATAATTTAAGGGAGTAGTTTACAATTTTAAAAAGATAGTTGTTTCTGTTTTTACAAATAGAAAAAGGGATATTAAAAAAAGGAGGGACAATGGAAGAGATAAAATTGAAAGTGGATGGGTATACAAAGTTTATTTTGACAGTAATTGCAGTTGCTCTTCTTGGTCTATTATTTAAACCATTGTTGTTTTCTAAAAATTTAACAGCAAGTCAGCAAGAAATAGATGTTAATATCACTAAAATTGATGGTTATCGTGTTAGTTCCTCTTTTGGCACTCCCATTAAAGTAAAAGTTGTTAAGTAATAAAAAAGAAATAATACTTGTTTTGTTATAAATTTTATAAATTAGAAAAAAAAATATCTTGAAGTATTTTCATCTTAAATTTTGTTTTGTTATACCTTTGGTCCTATTCTAAAGTAGTTGCTCTATTTATTATTTGTTTTTCTCATATCTCCAAAAATCCTGCGGAGAAACAATATCAATTCCTTTATATTGTTTTAAGATAAGTAAATCTTCATCTCCACTTATAATACATTGGCATTTACCCTGAATAGCAGTAGCAAGGATAAAATCATCTTTTGGATCACGAGAAATATTTTCTGCCAGTTTTTTAGGAGTTACAATTATTAAACGACTTTGGAGTAATTGAACTGCCTTATTTACTTCATACTTAGAAAAATTAAATTTATTAATCAAGTTTTCAGAAAATTCGGTAAGGATAAATTTTGAAATAAAAATTTCATGAAAACAAACACAATGTTCAAACAATTCGTTACATACTCCACGCGAAATAAAAGCAGCGATTAAAATATTGGTATCAAATACTATTTTCATGAGACCTGTTCAAAAATATCCTTATCAGTATACACACGGGAACTTTTCTTCATCATCCTTGCACGCAGAGTTCTAAATTCTCGGATAAACAAATAGTTTTGTAATGATTCTTTTATGATATTACTACGAGTTGTTCCTTCCTCCTCGGCTATTTTATCAATTTGTTTTTTCATATCTTCTGGTATGCTTACTGTTATAATTTTTCTCATATTTTACCTCCTGTAATAAAATTTAATACAAAATTTTATTTTTGTCAACAAGATTTTGCAGGAAATGATTTTAATATCACTTTATTAAACTTTAAAACTTCAACTTTGAAATAATCTTTACCAATAAAATAATATTCCTTCTTTTTCCTTCCTTTGTAAAACCGACTAAAGTTGCTTACCTTGTTTCTCAGAGTTGGTGCATCATCGTCTTCCAGATAGCACAACGAAGGTTAGGATGGATTTCTTATAAATTTCCTTCTTACCCCTTTGCAAAAGTAGGAAAGTCTCCCTTATGAGCAATAATATCTTCCTTCTTTTTAATAGATTATTTTGATAAACAATATACATTTGTAGCAATAATATTCGTAATGAAATCTCATAATATATAATGGAATTCAGTTCTTAAACTCGCTACTACATTTTGTAAATTGTTTATTCTTAACTTATGTAATTTTTCTTCCTGCAAAATCTTATTGTCAATCAAACAGCATCCCTCAAAAAATTTTGACAAAGTTAGATAATAGTATTACAATGAAGGACAAGCAGGGACATAAACAGGGAGATAAATGGTAAGAAAGAGATTGTTTATGTTTTCTCTTGTGGCACTTTTTTTAATAGTATCTAAAAGTTATGCTGGTAGTGGATGGGAAACAACAGGAAAAGTTTTAACAGGAGTTATAACAGGAGATATTATTAAAGATATTCCCCACTGCCATCACAAATGTTGTTGTAAAGAAGAATACAAAGAGACCTATCAGTCATATCTTAATACATACCGAGTTTGGATTCCAGCCCATTGGGAAAAGAAAACTGTCCATGATATTATTCCTGAGGGATATCAAACAATTAAAGTATATAAAGAAGATGGTTCATATTATTATGTTGAAAAGTATATTCCACCAACAATAATAGAAAGAACAATAAAAATCTGGGTTGAAGGACACTGGGAATATAAAACAAATAGGTATTGATAAGGGAAAGGGGAAAAATAAATGGCAAGAAAAATAAGAAAAGACGCTTCTTTAGCTGGCTTGCTTAAACGTGCTGCAATAGATCCGAAAGTTCTGAAGACATCTTCTGGAAGAAAAGTAAGGAAAGATGCGAAAGTGAATACACTCAGAAAGAGGTCAAAATAACAAAGATACAATAAAAAGATAATAATAACTTCTGGTTGAATGGAGGAAATATGGGAAATTTTATATTAATTGTAGGAACTTCATTAATCATTGGAATATTGTTGGGAGTCATCCTCAAAACAAAACTATATAGACAAGTTCAGGAAAAAAATAGTGAAGAAAAAACATTATCTTCACAAGTTAAAGAAAGACCTATTAAAGAAATACCTATGGAAATTGTAATAAAATCTGGTAACTATCCTGATTTACCACCATTGGTTTTCAAAAGAACTGAATTTAACAAAAATATTGAAAAGCAACTTACCGATATGGTAAATTCTGCAAAACAAATTATCCCAAATGCAGCTGTTTCTTCCTATGCTATGGCACAGACAGGGCATTTGTATAAAGCCACTGCTACCAACCTGATGAAATATACTAATGGCACATATTCTTCAATACTTAAAGATTTAAAAGGGCAAAAGATTGCAGGACACGCAGGATTCCTAAAAATAAGTCCTGTAGAGGTTTTCGCTCCGATTATAGTTTTTCAAGCGATGAGTATAGTTACAGGACAACATTATCTGCATGAAATTTCTAAGCAATTGGAAACAATTCATGAACTTTTAGATAAACTGCTACAATTAAATCTTACGGAAAAAGTAGGCATTTTACTAAATGGATATGACATACTAAACGAGCTATCAAGTAGAAAAACATATATAAGAGAAGACCTTATTATGATTCATCGTATTCGAGTCCAAGCGGGTGGAATTAAGCGTCAATATCAAACAATGATAAAATCACTTGATACTAATAATCTAAGAAAAACAACAAGTCAGCTTTCAAGTAGTAAAATTGATGATTTAAACAATGCTTTTAAAAATATAAATCAGGACATAACTCAATATTCCCAAATATTAATGATGGCAGAGCGCATAGAGGTTACATCTCGGCTGTTAGAATTTAAGATAGGGATGGCAAATGCACTTATTAAAAAAGATGATATGCTTCTTTCAAGAACGAAAGAAATTTTAAAAGATATCGAAGATTCCCTGAAATATAAAAAGTTCCAGGAAATTAGAGATAAATTACAACAAATGAAGAATGTAATTGCAGAAATTTCGGAAGAGATAAAAAAGAATTTTTGGGCTGTAATACCTTCAGAGATAGAAGAAAATAAAAGATGTTTAGAAAACACTATACAAGAATTTACAGAGCAATTGACAGAACATGAAGATGCCATAAAAAAATTTTTACAGGAATTTCTTACTCAAATTAACAAAGAAAGAGAACTTTATATTGTCATGGATGAACAAGGTAATATTATTTCACCTGTGCAAATAGAAAATTGAAATAATTTCTAAATTTTTATATCATATAGGACTCTACGACGAAATCTTTTAGTTGAATTAGATAATTTTTTTAACCAAATAAAAATTTAGTATTTCTGATGAATTAAAAACAAATACTACTATATGAATTCAAAAAGAGAAATTATACCAATTTGACAGCATATATAGAGTAAATATTTTCCCCTCACCGAGCCTCTCCCCTCGGTGGAGAGGGAAAGGGTGAGGGGGAATGTTACTTTTTATTATGTTTTTGATGTAAAAATAGTATTAATACTGATATGTTAGATAAAAGAGCAGCAGATGCTTTTAAGTTTTTAGAACAAATAGCGAAGTTTTTTGATAGTAGTCAAACGAAAGAAGTCAATGATAGGATATTAAATCAATTATATTCAGAAAAAGGGTATATCCCCAATTCCAAAATACAAATAACACCTAAAATGGTTGTTGATATTGCTAACATTTTGGAGAGAGAAGTAGTGGAGCCAGATTATTTTGACCTTTCAGATAAAAAAATAATAGAAATAGTAGAACAATTACAAAAGTTTTACAAATCCGATAGGGTTATTCTAAATGGGAAATTTTTTGATAATTTTGTTGAAATTGTTGATGGGATAACTTACAAAGAATATGAAAAAGATATAGAAAATCAAACTTGTGATATAACACCTCTTGATTATTATCTTAAAGGCATCTCATATGCAGAAAAAGGGGACTATGAACAAGCATTACAATATTATCTACAAGGATATGAATTGATAAAAGATGAAAAAGCAAAAGAAAAATTACTCTTTTGTCAGAATATTTTAATTTTATTGATATGTCTTGGAAAGGCATCAGAAATATATAAGTGGGAAGAAGAATTTTTAGGACTTATAGAATATGAAAAATCAGCCCATGAGAAGGTTAAATTGCATATAGAGATAGGACTATCAGGGAAAATTCAAAAAAACTATGTAATAGCAATAAATCATTTTTTCCTTGCAATAGATACAATAAAAAAGGTCTTTCTACACGGATTATCAGGTATAAATATTTCAGGAATGCCTTGTATATATGAATCTGATAATAAATACCCAATAGATGTATTGGAGACAGTACTTTACATAAAATGTATATTGGAGATATTAAAAGATATTCCTGATATTCCTGAAATACAAGAGAAAAAACAAAAATTGTTATCAGATATGAGTTTTATAATACTGCGAATGGAACAAATAGTTGAAAAACAAATATTTGAAGGTTCTGATACATCAAAAATGAAGAATGCACATATTCCTTTAAATGAAAAAGAAGTAAAAGAAATCCAGAACCAAATTCAGTTATATGAAAAAGATATAGAAAAAAATCCTGATGATGTTTTTGCTTATTTTCAAATGGGGTTGCTTTATAATGAGAGAGAAATGTATGAAGAGGCATATAATTGTTTTGAAAAAGCATTAGAAATAAACCCAGAAAATATAGAGTTGCTGTTTCAGAAAGGACTGGCGCTGGCATCTTTTAAAAAATATCAAGAAGGTCTGGTCTATATTAATAAAGCATTAGAAATAGACCCTAAATATATACTGGCATTATGGGGTAAAGGGGCTACCTTAGAAGAAATGAATAAAGGGCAGGAAGCAGATTATTATTATAATATGGCTCTTGAAATAGAGCCTGAGAATATTTTTATTCTAACAGATAAAGGTTCAAATCTGAGACAATTAGGCAGGTATCAGGAAGCAATAGACACTTTTAATAAGGCAATTGCCATAGACCCTGAATTTGCAGTATGTTATTATGAAAAAGCATGTGCAGAAAGTTTAGATAACCGAAAAGATGAAGCGCTGAAAAGTTTAAAAAAAGCAATAAAATTAGACCCTTCATTAAAAGAAAACGCAAAAAATGATGCAGATTTTAAAAATATATGTGAAGATAGGACTTTTAAAAGAATTGTGAGATAGGGAGTCCTCATGCTAATTCTCTGGTTCCCGTTCATATCCGCAGGATCCTGTGAATTTAAGTAAGAGAGTAGAAAGTAATCCTGTCCAATCAACTTATATCTTCTGCGTTTGTCTGTCTAAGCATATAGCGAAGGAGGATAAGGATGGTACGTAAGTCCACTCTAAACATCTCCACAGGATTCCGTCATTCATAAGGCGAGCCTCTGGGTAGTTTATAGGACGAACTTTTGGACTGTATAGAACAATTCCCTGTCTTCTAAATCCCCCTCTTTATCCCCCTTTACAAAAGGGGGAAAATATTCTCCCTTCTTTGACAAAGGAGGGAGGGTAAGGGTGGATTTTTATTCTTCTGCTACCCTGCAATCCTCAAAGTTCTGCATAATGATTTTCCTCGAGATCCTTTGTAAAAGACCATGTTCTGATATTATCTGAGTGTTTATAAAAACTAAGTATGATTTCTCCTTCCTATTCTACTTTTTAATACTGTTCCAGTAATAATTAAAACTGCGAAAGAGATAATAACTTTTGTAGTTTGTCTCATAGGTGATAAATCTCTACCAAAGCAGGTTGTAGCAAAATGTTCGCAATTTTTCGTTAATAAGTTGTATTTACCATTATATTCGTCTGGATTTTTGTAAAAATTCTTGGCTCGTTCTATTACTTTCTGGGCGTGTTTTTTATTTTTTGGTTCAGTATGTATAACAACATGCTCTTTTTCTGCAAATTTCTTCAACGATTCCATACGAATTGTAGCACCATTTTTCCCAAAAATACCTTTATCTACACCATGTCCTAATTCTGGATTATGGAAATGGATTACTTGATTATCTCCTATGTATATTCCCATATGCCAAAAAATACCTGATATTCGTCTTTTTATAATACTGCCTGGTTTTATTTCGTTTGGTCTTATCTGCATTTTTCCCCACTTATATAAAATACTTTTGAAATTTTGTAAATATTTACTCAACCCTGCCTTTCTGATAAGAATATTTATTCAGTTTTATACTATATTAAAAGCAAAGTTAAAGTTCAAATTTTTTTATCAAATAAACTCGCTCAGAAAATAAAAACTCTCTTAATTCTGAAAATACATTAAAATAACTTCTTCAAGTTTAGTTAGATATATTATTGAGCAATAAAATATCTTAGATGCTAAAAATTAGGTCTACTCTAATGGGGTTCAATTAGGATTTGCATTTCTGTAAAAGATTTTTCTATCTCACCAGGTAAAAAATATCCTTTCTTACTATATTTTTCTTCTAATTGTTTTTTTATTTCTTCTGCTTTCTCTACTCCAAGAATTGAGATTTTTTTAGGGTAGCCCAGTTTCCACCTTCAATTGCCCAATCCCCTAGTATAACTCCACCTGAATTTCTTCTGCAGTCCGATCCGTTTTCTTCAATTCACCATTGAAAACATTAGGTAGTTGCTCCAGAAACTGCTTCTTCCATTTCGCTACTCGGCTCGGATGCACCTGATAATGGCTGACTATTTCTGCCAGGGCCTTCTCCCCCTTGATTGACTCTGTCGCAACGCGCTGCCTTCAGCACCCCTGGGACTACAAATATTTTACCTAAAACTCGCTGTTTTCTATGGCTGATCAAGTTCCTTTACTTCCACCTTATCTATCCAGAGAGTTCCTGCTTTACCCTCCGTAATAATGTATACCCTTGCTCTATCCTGTTCAGGGTGCATTCGAGTTTGAAAAGTATATTCTTTCCACTCCGGGCCAACATTAACAATTTTATTCGTAGGATTGGGGTGTTTTCTCCAATTGTAGTCAAGAACTTTTAATCTCACAGGTAAATCAGAGATGTCGCTTTTTAAGTGCACTGAAAGAACATAATCTCTCCCGCCGTTTACAGGTGGCGCTCCTTCTTCGGTCCAAACAGAAATATTAGGAAATTTAGGAGCTATTACCTTTTTATATCCTTTTTTTGTCTGGGCTGTTTCGGGAGTAAAAATAAACTTTATTTCTTCTTTTTCTTCATCTTTCGGTATTATTCTCAATCCAAAAATACCGTCTGAAATGGTTTGTAAATCTAAACTTCCATCTTCAATTTTTACTCCAAAAGTATACTCTTTAATTCTGTTTTCGTACTCAGGGAAAAGCTCTTTGATCTCCGGAATATCTTTTTCTTCAACCTTTAAGGGATGTTTTGCTCCGTTCTCCAGTTCAGAAATGTCATTAGGACTTCTCATGGTTGCAATCACAGTATATTCTCCATTGTCCAGAGAAACCTTAAAAATGCCAGAGAACCTGTGTCCATATCTTAATAATTCGTTTTTACTACCCAGATCAAAGGAACTCGCCTCTTTTGTCCATCCATAACCGGTATCAGGAGAAAAAATAGTTGTTTTTGAAACAAACATCCTTAAACTTTTTTTACCTTCCAAGTGTTCGTTGGAGTCCAAAGAACAATATTCTGGATACTCCCAACAAAGGTTGCTTGCCCAATAAACCGGTTGACCAGAGTCCTCTTCTTCAAAACCCGGGTTTTTTATTCCAGGTAATCGGTCAAGATTTTTTGTCCATGTTTTTTCTTCCTTTGTTGGTACTTTCTCTAAAGAGAGCAGCTCAATATTTACCTCAATTGGCTTATCAGGTAATTCGGACAATACACCTATTTCGTAAACGTGAGTGGCATAGGGTTCAAAATTATCTTTGAAGGCGCCGTTTACTATAGAAACTGTCCTTTTTTCAAAAAGAACTTTCCCCTGCGTATTTGTATCAATATTAGATAATTTTATTTGTACATTTTTTTTGGTATCTTCACTTATGTTGGCAGTAATAATATACGCTTTTTCATTGTGTAACTTTAAGAGTAAATCAATGCCTGTTTTTTCTTTTCCGGATACGGCTTGACTAGGGCTACTGGTGAGTAAAATCGGCGTTAATTCTTTTATTTCTCCGGCCAATTTCTTCAAGGTCTCCTTCATATCCTGCGAGGCGATATTATACTCCCAGTAAACAATCCCTCTTGCTTCGTGAATAAGATCCAGATATGTCTGACATCTTTGTTGAGAGGATGTTATTTTACTTTCTTGACTCCACCCATCTGCCTGCGGTGTTACCCAAAATGGTTTTCTGATGGTATTCGCTACTTTCCAATAAGTATCTACTCTTTCCACGTGGCGGGTTATTTTTTCTCCAAGTCGCGGTTGCCAATAGGGATCAGTATCCAATATGTCATAGCGATCGGATGGTATCGGTGGACCAGAAGGTTCCCAGAAGCATGGGAAAACGAGATGATACGGATCATATTCTTTAGTTATCCTGTACTCCACGGAAACACCGGCGGCTTCTTTTTCTCCGGGTTCGTCCCAGAAATATCCAAAAAAGGCAGGATGGTTTTTACACATTTTTATTTTAGGAATTAAAGAACCTTCTCTGATAATTCTCTCTAATTCGTCAAGAGGTTTTGTGCTGAAAAAATCACGGGGAGCACTGTGCTGGTAGGTAGAAACAATTACCATCATTCCATTATAGTAGGCGGTATCCAGAAATTCTGGGGATTCAGGCCCAACAGTAATATTAAATCCGGCCCGGGCATATTCTGAAATTTTATCCTGAGGAATATCCATAATTCCTATTGCAAAAAAAGGGGTATTGTTCACTAATGTCCAGAGATTTTCTCGATCTGACTTTATTTCATAAATACTCGGAGTATATTTAATTAATGGAATGGCACTCAATGAGATAACAGATTCTTTCTGGTATACAGAGAGAAGAGCCATGTATTCCCCAGGTGGTAAATTGTCAATGTTTATCTCCACAGAAAAATCTGCCTCTGAAATCGGGATGTTCGTAGTCTCGGTAATCGTTTTGTCTCCTTTTACCACTTTCAGAGATGCGGTAAGGCCAAAGGGGAGTATTCCTTCTATGTTAATTTTGTTTTTAAGTTTGGCATTTTTCTCATCAGTATAATAGTCCCTGGTAAAATAGGAACTAACGAGGGAAGGCATTTTTACCTCCTTTGCTGAGAGATGACAACGCTTGTTAGATATAATATCAAAAATATCTAATTGGAATTTATACTTTGTATCTTTCTCATTAAGGGAAATTGGGAAATTTAATTCTTTATCTTCATTGGCCAATAGAGATACTGTTTCTTTAAATTCCTGTTTTGTCGTAAGACATTTCATTCTGACATCAATCTTTCTTGATTCATGGGAACAATTTTTTAATTTCTGGGAGAAAACTAAACCTGGCCCTGTCTGTCCCAATTTGTAGGTCAAACTTGAAGATGATGGGTTAATTTGGTACAGCGGAAAATCAATGTTTATATTTTTAACAGTAGCGAACATCTCTGGCTTGTGGAATCCCCCGAACGTAGGTGCCCATGCACTATACTCTGGTTCTACCTTACGCTCCCGACAAAGATTTATCCCCCAGGTGCTGGATGCTTCTTGGCTGAAAGAAAAATTGTAAAAGGGAATGGCAATTTCCGCCGACCAGAAATCCTGGCCTTTTACTGTTTTCCCGTCCCAGAAACCATCCCAACCAGTTTCCTCACAAAGGGGATCTATCCACTTCTCATCTGCCTGAGTATTTAGGGTATTTAAACTAAAATGATAGTAACTTTTTCTATCTAAATTCGTATCAATGAATACCTCTACGCAATCATCTTCCCATACCTTTCCGTCCCGGTACTTTTCATCTGCTTTAATCTTGTCTATATAGGGTTCCTTACATAGGAATCCAAAATAGATGTTATTGTCGTCGTAACAGATGTAACAAGTAGTCGGACACCGCACAGGTCCACCAGTCATATTTTCTGTTAGGTCAACTTTTCGGGCTTGTTGCCAACAAAGATCATTAAGATTACCATCTATTTGGGGGGGGACGTCTATTTTGGGTATAGAAACCGACTGAGGAGTATTTTCCCCTCCGCTTTTTTGATACTCTTCTTCTACTTCCTGGTCAGTTAGTGCACCTCTATATATCTTTACCTCATCAATAATTCCCTTAAAATACCTCCCATCTTTATAAACTGATCCGATAAATACACTTTGGTCATTAGTATAGGGTAGCCTGGTTTCCTCATAGACGGAATCCAGTCTTCCATTGATGTAAAACTTAACTTTATAATTATCATATGTTACTACCACGTGAGACCACTGGTTGAGTTTTATGACCGAGTTATTATTCTCTCCGTAAGTGAATTTTCCTACCTTACCACCTTCGCCAAAAGGGCCATAAACAGAGAAAACGAGTTTTTTGTGAGCGCCCAAATATAGCCCGTACACGGAACAGGTATAATAACCTTTACCAACAATTCCCGCCCAATAGACCGGAGTACTTTCAGGATATGCCTTAGGGTATATCCACGCAGAAAGAGTCATACTGGTAAGATCAAAACAACTGTTAGCAGAGTCCTTTACCTCCACATAACTACCTTTTCCGTCAAATTCTAATGCCCCTTTAATTTTACCCTCAGTCCATACCGCGTTATGAATCTCACCAGGATGTCCATCAGCAGAATCCCAGGCTGTTTCTCCACTTCCTTCATCAAATTTCCAGTATCCGACTAACTCCGCTGAATAACTGCTGCTAACTAAAAAACAACACAAAAAAATCAACCATATACTTCTCTTCATTTTCCCTCCTTGGGGAGTCGCTTGGTTGTTTTGTAACCTTATCACCCGGCTGTCGCCCATCTTCCCTATTATTCGCTGGTAACCCGAACATAAAAACATCCTCTGCTATTTAAAATCAGCAGAAAAATAAATTATCTCTAACTCTAGTCCGGAAGATTCTTTATCTTCGTCAGAGACAATTTTTGTTCCAGGTGACCGGTAATATCTCACGGAGTAGATATATCAAGCCAAAAGTCGTGGTCGTCCCTCTTACTTTCAATTTTCGCTTTTGAGTTCCACTCCACATGTCCGTCTACATAAAGGATATTTGCTCCGTTGTTGTGCCTGTAGTGAAAATAAGGTGTTTCTGCATCGAACATTACGTATGAGATAAAGAGGAACTGGTAATTGTTACTCTTATTGTAAGTACTATTAGCATCTGCAATAAGGAATGCTCTTTCTGGTTTTCTCACCCGGTTTAATTTTTTGGGACAATACCGAGAATTGGAAGGATACTGGTAAACATCACCATACCGTCCTACCCAGCTATTGTATCCATAGTTAGGACCCCCTGAGACGCCTCCCACAGAAATCACCCGTTCTTTTTCTCCCGAAGGACAGATGAACAACTTTTTTATGTTACGAGGAACCTTAGCAGTCCACCCGCTCCATACTTCATAACCTTGTCCGGCTGGCGCTCCCAAATAAGGCATCAATTCACCAACCCATGTGCAGCTCCATACAAAATAGCCACCCGAGTTCACTGCCAGCGGTAACCAATCATCATAGTCATTTGCATACATTTGAACAGCCAGTCCTAATTGTTTTAGATTATTCATGCAACTTGTCTGTCTTGCTTTTTCCCTTGCCTGTGATAATGCAGGTAATAACATTGCGGCAAGAATCGCTATAATCGCTATTACCACAAGCAACTCTATCAATGTAAACCCCGTATGCTCTAACTTAG